>JBMNOT010000156.1:0-5006 GCA_050943225.1 Christensenellales bacterium
TGGTGAATGGTATGATAACTTATTCTACCAAGCGGCTGCGTCCATGTCCCTTTCTTCTTGACGCTTTTCTGAATTTGCGCAATTTATGATACCTTATCTTCGAATCATTTCATTTCAAAAAACATACCGAAAATATCTATGGAATCGCACTTTCACAGAATGCCTCTTAGAGCATCAAAAAAGCCCGTAGCAACGGGCTTTTTTGAGACAATATCTATATTGTCAGTGGTAAATGGCGCACCTGTCGGGATTCGAACCCAAGGCCTTCCGCTTAGGAGGCGGACGCTCTATCCTGCTGAGCTACAGGTGCATTATTGTCGTTCAGGCAGGCAGTTGGCCCGAACGTATATGCTATGCTATTTTACAGTCAAACATGCGAAAAGTCAAACTCTAGTTGCGTATTCCCTGCAGCGGCGCCGGAATGTTCCCGCCGCGCGCAATCAGCCGCTCGCAGCCGCTTTTCCCCGCATCCATCACGATTACACGGCCCAGAAGGCCGCCAAATTCCACCGTGTCGCCCACCTTGGCGCCCGGCACCGGGATGATGCGCACGCCGATGGTCTTGTTGCCCGCCACGCCTATCGCCGCTTCGTCCGCAATAATGGCGGACAGCACGGAAGCCGACGTATTGCCCGGCACGCCTATCATATCCAGGCCCACGGAGCACACCGCGGTCATCGCTTCCAGCTTCTCCAGCGTCAGCACGCCCTGTCGGGCCGCCGCCACCATGCCTTCATCCTCGCTGACCGGAATGAACGCGCCCGAAAGCCCGCCCACCTGGGAAGACGCCATCACGCCGCCCTTTTTCACGGCGTCGTTGAGCAGCGCCAATGCCGCGGTGGTGCCGTGCATGCCGCACACATCCACGCCCATCTCCTCCAGTATGCGCGCCACGCTGTCGCCCACAGCCGGCGTCGGCGCAAGCGACAAATCCACGATGCCAAAAGGCACGCCCAGCCGCTCCGACGCCTCCTTGGCTACCAACTGTCCCACGCGCGTCACCTGAAACGCCGTCTTTTTGATGGTTTCGGCCACCACTTCAAAGCTCTCGCCGCGCACCTTTTCCAGCGCAGCCTTCACCACGCCGGGTCCGGAAACGCCCACGTTGATCGCGCACTCCGGCTCGCCCGCGCCGCAGAACGCGCCCGCCATAAACGGGTTGTCCTCGATGGCGTTGGCAAACACCACCAGCTTGGCGCAGCCAATCGCGCCCTGCTCCTTCGTCATCTCGGCGGTTTCCTTCAATACGCGGCCCATCTTGGCCACAGCGTCCATGTTGATACCGGTGCGCGTGCTGGCCACGTTGACAAAACTGCACACGCGCTGCGTGGACGCCAGTGCCGATGGCAGCGATTCGATCAGCACAGTATCGCTTCTGGTCTCGCCCTTGTGCACCAGCGCTCCGAAGCCGCCGATAAAGTTAACCCCGATGTCCAGCGCCGCCTCATCCAGCGCCTTCGCAAACACGGTGTAGTCATCAAGCCCGCTGCTCGCAGCGATCTCCGCGATCGGGGTCACCGATATACGCTTGTTGACGATGGGCACGCCAAACTCCCGCGCGATGTCGTCGCCCACAGCCACCAGGTTTTTCGCCAGCCTGTATATCTTCTTCTTGATGTTGTCGCAGCACACCGCCGCGTCGGAAGAGATGCAGTCGCGCAGCGAAATTCCCATCGTGATGGTGCGCACATCCAGGTGTTCGGTATCGATCATCTTGATCGTGTCCAGCACTTCGTATTTGGTGATCACCGGTTTTCTCCTTTTGCCCCATTCAATCCGTCGGGAGCCTTATCATAAATACCTCGCATTATTATACCCGCGCCGCTGCAGCGATGCAAATGCAATATCGGACCGCAGCCTGTTTCCGCCGCATAAAAAACAGCCGAAGCCGGACGCCAGTATTCGGATTTCGGCCGCTATTCAGCTTGCAGTCCCGGTTTATTGTACCGTAACGGCAGTCTTTCCCTGCGCATATGCCGTTTCCCGGCCGCGCAAAACCACCCGCGCCTGCACATTCCCCGCCTGCAGTTCATCTTCTTTAAAAACCCCAACGGTAAACTGTACCGTATCAGGGTTCTCAGCCACAGGAACCGGCTTTACGCGGTAAGTATGCCGTTTTCCATCAGCCTCCGTCAATTCCAGGTACATGGTTTCCGCCCATTCGGGAACATTCACAACTTCCCCGGCAAACCAGAAGTATTGTTCGTCCCGCCCTTCTATCGGCTGGCAGACCACTGAGACAAGCTCCGCTTCATCTCCCTCCCGGACATCGTCAAAATTCCGGCTGTAGGCAATAATATGCGCGCTGCAGAATTCATCATATATTCCCCAGCTGATTTCTTTGGCGTAATGCTCGCGGATATAGGCGGCTTTGGATCTGATGTTTCCCTTATCGACCAGAAAAACATCTTCCCTTTCCGCCAGTGCGCGGAATGTACTTGTCACGCCATGCTTGGCCAGCCGCTGATCTGTCAGCGGCGAATATGTCGTCCACCCGCCCAAATAATAAAAGTTTTTAAAAATATTATCGTCCACCACGTCAAAAACCCTATAGGAAAGGGGCAAGTATGGCGTGTTGTACGCATCACACAGATAAAGGTTATCCGTCTGGTTCATCTCCAGCATGCTTTTACGCGGCTCTTCCGAAACGCCGCCGCTCTTATCCGCAAGCTGAAAGTATACCGTATTGTTCAACAGCAATGCCACGCCCACGAAGCCGCACAAAATCGGTGTCATTCGCTTAGCGGTCATTGGCGTGTCTTTCCATGACAGGTTTGTTCGGTCCATGCAATACAGCGGAAAACAGGCCAGACAAATGTAGATTCCTATCAAAACGCGCAATACATTTCTGCCCATGAAATGCAGGTAGAATAATTCGACGCCAGCGATGAGAACAAACGCGATTGCCAGAAACCAGTTGCGGCGCTTGGCGGTTAAAAGATACAGCAGGACAGGCACACACGCCCAGGTAAACAGCGGATCCAAAAACCTCTTGGGAAGGGCTTTGATAAAGCTCTTTATAGCGCCCAGGGTCAGCGTCCTGCCGCTCTTCATATCATGTATGGCCCGCATCGTATCCAAATCCAGATGTTCGGCATCGGCGAAAGTCCAGCTGCTCATCATCGTGAAGTCATTCTCCGTTATCCCCAGTTCCTGCAGCGCTTCGCGGTTCTTCTGGTAGTCCGGCAGCCCGTAATCAAACAATTCCGACCTTATATTGTTATACTCGGTATAATCTCTCCACCCCGGGCTTATATGATAAACAGCCTGATGCAGTCCTTGCAGGGCAAACACCCCTGCCAGCAAAACAGCAAACGTCACAATATACGCGCGCCGCTCGGTAAAAATATTGCGCAGGGGACGTTTCCCGCCCTGAATAAAAACTTCATATACGCCGACCACAAACGCAAACAGCGAAACCATTAAAAAGCAGCTCCAGCGCAATAAGCTGGCAAATACCAGGAGCACCGCCGAGAGGGCGCACAGCCACCGGGATTCTTCTTCCCGCTTGTTCACATAGTAAAACAGCAGGACATATCCGGCCGCCGCCGCCAGTGCAGCAACGCGTGTAAACGAGATTACCAAATAAAACGATTTGGAAAAAGTCAGCAGAAATAACGTATACACGCTCCCGCCAAGCAGCGGCCCCGCCTTACGCATAAAAGCATACCCCAAGGCCAAAAACGCGAGAAAAGTAAACACAATCAATACAATCGGATACCAGGCGACGGACGGAAAAATCGAATACAACGCAAAAAGCAGCCAGCCCAGAACGATATTGCAAAAAATCATGTACGGGCTGGCTTCACCCTGTGCCCCGGAAACAATACCCGCCAACGTAAAGTCATCGTCGGTTTCATATGCAGGGGATTGCCCAAACATCATAAATAGTAAGACCAAAACATTGAGTATAACCAGAAACAGAAATATATGTTTTTTCTCATTTTTTCTTGCTTGTATGTCTTCCATCTATAGCCTCCATAATTTTCTATGAATATAGAAATATTACGCCATATTTATATTTCAGACAAGCATATTCTTTCTGATAAAAGCTCAGAAGCTCTTCCGTATTTCCTTAAGCGAGCCTGAGCCTCAGAGCACAGCCTTTCGCCGAGCACAGCCTTTCTTTAAGGCGTTATCGGCCAAAATGTTACGTAACCTTGAACTATAAGAATATTCTGTAAAGGCAGTATTAAAAGTTGTATTTACGTGTTTAAATGCCCAAAAATAGTATTATTATACTGATGAAGCCGTTAACTTCGACCATGCAGGAAAAGGAGGGGTCTTGGGATGATGAAAAAGCTGATCGCAGTTGGCATCACGCTGCTGATACTGGGACTCTACTTCCTTGTGGGAACAGGCACACTTTAAGCCCGCCTGGACAGATTCATATTTGGTTACGCCATAAGCCGGCGCCGCATTATTTGGCTGCCGACTTTTATTTTTTGTGACTATTGACGAAACAGCATATATGTCCTGCCGTTTTTATAGGCAAAAACTGTTATGCAATCTTTGCTGATAATTTTAACCGCAAACAACTTCTTTGTTATATTTGGAGTTTTTTCTTTATACAAAAGGAACAGACCATCTTCAATTCTGTAGTAATCACCGTAATTAATCCATGGGATATCATATGAAATACGGCCGTCTTCTTCCATTCTGAAATATCTCCCATCACCCTTCCAAGACCCTAACAGAAAATCTTTAGCTGTAAAATAATTTACCATAATCAACTCAGATGCATCCTCAAAACCTATTAAAGGTTCTAAATCTTTATAGTCAACATATTGGAGATATGCTCCCTGCGCATGTGCTTTGCACAGTAAGATATATGCGCTGGCGTCACGATAGTTTTCAATCCTGGAAAAAGACTCTTCGGCTAAAGCATAGTCTCCCGCATGATAAGCATCCACAGCCTCATAATAGATTATCTCTTGCAGATCATTTAGTATAATCTCAGAATCGCTAAACCCTTCCGCATTCTCCAGCTTTTCATACGCTTGGAG
>JBMNOT010000157.1:0-4987 GCA_050943225.1 Christensenellales bacterium
GGCCGCAGGGGCCAATACGTCTTATTCGGTGCGATTCGACCTGCTGGATAAAGACCCCGCGTACAATAAGGCGCTGACCGCGGCAATGGAAGCGGCACGCACCAAGGCGGATACGCTCGCGGCTGCGGGAAAATTCACAATCAAGGGCGTGATGAGCGTGTCGGAGGGCTACAGCAGCACGCCTGTGTATTATGAATACCGGGCGGCGGAGGCCATGGCTGACGCAGTCAAAGAGCCCACCTACATCAGCGCCGGCGACATGGACATTACGGCTTCCATCAGCGTTGTATTTGAGATCCAATAAATAGGTAAAGGCATCCTTATGGCGGCCGGGGGGGGTTATCACCCTGGCCGCTTTTTCTAGTCAAATAATAGACAAGAACAAATTATCGTGTTTCTAATGCGTGTTGTATTGAATTCTGACGGACTTATGGTATAATAATCAGGACATCGCGGGAGAGTCGGGCCGTACCTGTCCGGTGCGGCTTTTTGAATATTTGACAAAGCTTTGGGAGGGGGAACGTATGAAGAGAAACGCTCTGGTGGCTCAGTCGGGCGGACCGTCACCCGTGATCAACTCGTCCCTGTTGGGCGTGATCGAGACCTGCCGGCAGTATCCCGACCGCGTCGGCAAGGTATACGCGGCGTGGCACGGCATCGAAGGCGTGCTTTTGGAGCAGCTCATAGACATGGACACGCAGGACGAGAAAGAACTCAAGCTGTTGCGGAACACGCCATGCGCCGGCTTTATCGGCACCTGCCGGTACAAGCTCAAGGAAGACCAGGAAGAAGATTTCCAGCGCATAGTGGACGTGCTGCGCAGCCATGATATCGGCTATTTCTTCTATATCGGCGGCAACGACTCGATGGACACCGCGGCCCGCGTCTCCAAGCTGGCGCATGAGGAAGGCTACGACCTTGTCGTAGTGGGCGTGCCCAAGACAATAGACAACGACGTGGGCGACGAAGCGTGTACCATCATCGACCACACGCCGGGTTACGGCAGCGCCGCGCGTTACTGGGCGCTCAATATCCAGAACATCGACGAGGAAAACCGCGGCATGAGCGTTTCCGAATGCGTGTCGGTGCACCAGTGCATGGGCCGCACGTCTGGGTTTATCACCGCCGCCGCGCGGCTGGGAGACCCGGAGCGCCGCATTCCGATGCAGCTGTATTTCGCGGAAGCCAGGAAGAGCATCGAGGAGCTGGCGGACAACGTCAATGAGCAGCTAAAGCGCGACGGCCGCTGCATCGTCATCGTCAACGAGGGATACGACGCCGGCGAGTTGGGGGTCCGGCACGACGGTTTTGGCCATATCGAATACGGCGCGAGCGAGACCACGGCGGTGCAGCAGGTGACCAACTACCTGAACCGCCATGGACTGAAAGCGCGCGGGCAGGCCACCTGCCAGCAGGTGGGCGTGATGCAGCGCGACGCTTCGATATACGCGTCCCAGGTGGACCTGGACGAGGCCTACGGCGTGGCGTGCAAGGCGGTGGAGATCGCGCTTACCGACGGCACCGGCTATATGGCGACAATACTGCGCCGACCCGGCAAAGAGTACTCGATCTATTACGACAAGGTCAGGCTGGAAGTGGTGGCGAACTCGGTGCGTTATCTGCCCAAGGAATGGATTGCGCCCAGCGGCATCGACGTGACCGACGATTTTTTCGAATATGCCCGGCCGCTTATCGGCGACACCTGGCCGCAGGTGCCGCTGGAGAATGGGCTGCAGCGCTTCGCGCGGCTTAATCTGTCGTTTATCGACAAGAAGCTGCCCGACTACGTGCCCTGCCGCCTGCGGCAGCGGCGGTAAAAGCAACGGAATGAGGAGAGAGCAGTGGATTTCAAGCTGCATGCGAAATACAAGCCGGCCGGCAGTCAGCCAGAAGCCATCGAGGCGCTGGTCCGCGGCCTCAAAGAGGGCAAGCGGCACCAGGTGCTGCTGGGCGTGACGGGCAGCGGCAAAACGTTCACCATGGCCAATGTCATCGAACGGATGAACCGGCCTACTTTGGTGCTGGCGCACAACAAGACCCTGGCAGCCCAGCTGTGCAGCGAGTTTCGCGAGTTCTTTCCGGAAAACGCTGTCGAGTTCTTCGTCAGCTATTACGATTATTACCAGCCCGAAGCCTATGTGCCGGGCAAGGACCTGTATATCGAGAAGGATGCCAGCATCAACGACGAGATCGACCGGCTGCGCCACAGCGCCACCTCGGCGCTTCTGGAGCGGCGTGACGTGATCGTGGTGGCGTCGGTGTCGTGCATTTACTCCATTGGCAGCCCGGAGGAATACAGCAATCTGACGCTGTCGCTAAGGCCCGGCATGCCGATGCGCCGCGACGACGTGCTGGAGAGGCTGGTGGACATGAGCTACACCCGCGGAGATATGGATTTTATCCGCGGGCGGTTCCGCGTGCGCGGCGATACCGTGGAGATTTTCCCCGCCAGCACGATGGAGAAAGCCATCCGTCTGGAATTCTTCGGCGACGAGATCGAGCGCATACTGGAGATCGATACGGTGACGGGCCGGGCGACCGCCACGCGCGCGCACGTGCTGGTATTCCCGGCCACACACTACGCTGTTCAGCGTGAGGCCATGCTGGCGGCGCTGGACGAGATCAAAGAAGACATGCAGAAGCAGATCGAATTCTTTAAGTCCCAGGGCAAGCTGCTGGAAGCGGAGCGCATCAAGCAGCGCACCGTATACGACATGGAAATGCTGCGCGAGCTGGGCTACTGCAGCGGCATCGAGAACTATTCGCGCTACTTCGACGGCAGGAAACCGGGCGACCCGCCGTATACGCTGCTGGATTTCTTCCCGGACGATTATCTGCTGTTCATCGACGAATCGCACGTGATGCTGCCGCAGGTGCGAGCGATGTACAAGGGCGATTACTCGCGCAAGGATATGCTGGTGCAGTACGGCTTCCGGCTGCCGTCCGCTTATGATAACAGGCCGCTCAAGTTCGAGGAGTTCACCAAGCGGCAGGGGCAGACGATTTACGTCAGCGCCACGCCTGCCGAGTATGAGCGTAAGCTGGCGGGCTCCGTGGTGGAGCAGATCGTGCGGCCCACCGGGCTGGTGGACCCCGAAATTTCGGTGCTGCCCGCGCAGGGGCAGGTGGAACACCTGCTGGGCGAGGTGCGCGCTGCGGTGGCCAAGGGCTATCGCGTGCTGATCACCACGCTGACCAAGCGCATGGCAGAGCGGCTGACCGATTACTACAAGGAATTGGGGCTGCGCGTCAAATATATGCACTCCGACGTGGAGACGCTGGAGCGCATGGAGATCGTCCGGGGCTTGCGGCTGGGCGAATTCGACGTGCTGGTGGGTATCAACCTGCTGCGAGAAGGGCTTGACTTGCCCGAGGTGGCGCTGGTGGCGATACTGGATGCCGACAAGGAAGGCTTCCTGCGCAACGAGACGTCGCTGATTCAGACCATCGGACGAGCCGCGCGCAACGCGGAAGGCCGCGTGCTGATGTATGCGGATACGATAACCGGCTCGATGCAGCGGGCCATCGACGAGACCAACCGCCGCCGCGAGATGCAGATTGCGTACAACAGGAAGCACGGCATCACGCCGAAGACCATCGTCAAGGATGCGCCCGCCATGATCGAGATCACCAAGCCGGTGAAGGATGCGGAGCACCTGACAAAGAGCGAAGCGATGAAAAAGGCTGCGATTATTGAGAAGCAGATGCGACAGGCCGCGATGGAGCTGGAGTTTGAAGCGGCGGCCGCGCTGCGCGACGAACTCTTCAAGCTGAAGGAGTACATACGAAACGCGAAATCATGAATGAGATTACGATAAAAGGGGCAAGAGAACACAACTTAAAGAATATCGACGTAACAATACCGCGCAACAAGCTGGTCGTCATCACCGGGCTTTCGGGCAGCGGCAAATCGTCGCTGGCTTTTGACACGATTTATGCCGAGGGGCAGCGCCGCTATGTGGAGTCGCTGTCCGCTTACGCGCGCCAGTTCCTGGGACAGATGGACAAGCCTGATGTGGACTCCATTGACGGTCTGTCGCCCGCCATCTCTATCGACCAGAAGACCACGGGCCGCAACCCGCGTTCCACTGTGGGCACGGTGACGGAGATTCACGACTACCTGCGCCTGCTGTTTGCGCGCGCGGGCGAGGTGCACTGCACCAAGTGCGGCAAGAAGATCGAGCGGCAGACGGTGGACCAGATTGTGGACGATATCATGCAGCGGCCGGAAGGTTCGCGCCTGATGATCGTCGCGCCTGTCATCAGGGGCCGCAAGGGCGAGCACGCCAAGGTGCTGGAGGATCTCGCGAAATCCGGCTACACGCGCGTCATCGTGGACGGCATCACGTACACGCTGGACGAGGAGATCAGGCTGGAGAAGAACAAAAAGCACACCATCGACGTGGTGATCGACCGCATCGTGCTGTCGGCGGATTCCGAGTCGCGGCTGCGCGATTCGGTGGAAACCGGGCTCAGCCGGGGCGACGGCGTGGTGAAGCTGGTGGACATGACCGACAATTCCGAGAAGCGCTATTCGCAGAACTACGCGTGCATCGACTGCGGCATCAGTATCGAGGAGATATCGCCGCGCATGTTTTCGTTCAACGCGCCGTACGGCGCCTGCCCGCGCTGCCACGGCCTGGGCACCATCATGAAGATGGACGAAGACCTTATCGTCTCGGACAAAACCAAGTCGCTCGCCGAGGGCGCGATACGCGTGCCGGGCTGGAATTCCGGCTCGGACAGCTGGGGCGCGCAGTATTTCAAGGGCATGGCGCGCCACTTTGGCTTCGACATGAATACGCCGTTCGGCGAACTGCCGCGGGATATCCAGAAGAAGATACTGTACGGCACTGACGATGAGCGCTTTGAGGTGGACTATTCCTCGGAATTTGGGCAGGGCACGTTCCTCAACCACTTCGAGGGTATCATCCCCAATCTGGAGCGCCGCTACATGCAGACGGACTCCGAAATGATGAAGGCGGAG
>JBMNOT010000158.1:0-4968 GCA_050943225.1 Christensenellales bacterium
GCGTATCCTCCGGCTGTTTGAGCAGTTCCATCACCTTTGCGCATTCATCAGGAGTGATAACCCGGCGCAGGCCTACTTTCTCCGCGTTTTCCACCGGTATCCATATCTTGACGTCCTTATCAGAAAACCTCAATACGTAATAACATTTTGTCGTATCGAAAACAGTGCATTCCTCGATGTCTTCGATGATACCGGCGCCGTGCATCGGATATGAGATTTTATCTCCTTTCTGAAACATCGCTTTCCTCCTATTTAATATGATATAGCAACGGCCTGTCTTTGTCAAATAATGCTCCGCGCCCTCAATGCTGATAAAGGCCGCTATTACTGATTTTTTGCCATAAGACATGCTCCCCGGGCGAAGAATGGCAATAATTTGTATGTGCGTTCATATACCGTTTACAAACTTGTTGGGTTAACTTTCACCGAAATATGATACAATTGCACCAGAAGAGGTGATGCTTCATGAACGGCGTTTACGAGGCGGCTGCGCTGACGCTGCGTTTCTGGTTCATGTTTGCAGCGGCCCTTGTGCTGTTGGGCGTGATCAGCATATCCATTAAGGAGTACCGGGACAAACGGTACGTTTTAGGCGTGGCGCACAGCAGCATCGGCTATATGACGATACTGTCCGGACCGGACGACGTGATGAGCCAAAATATTTCGCTGATGAACCGCAACACCATAGGCCGCTCGCGCCGGGTGGACATCGTTTTCAACGACCGCAGCGTGGACAAGGCCCATTCGCAGATATACCAGGCGGAAGACGGCATGGTTTACGTGAACTGCCTGGGCCGCGGCGACGTGACGGTAAACGGCCAGCTTGTGGACGACGTGTGTCCGATATACGACGGCGATATTGTCTGCTTCGGTAACGTGGTGGCCCGGATACACCTGAAAGATAACGATTACGGTCGGGACGAGGACGAATAGATGGTTCTGGAAAGAAGGGGCGCCGGCGCGATGCTGGTGCTGTCTATACTGTTTATACTGTCGGCGTGCGGGCTGCTGGCGTTCAAAAGCGGCGCTTTTAATACCGATATAGCGCTGTTTGGCCTGAGCGCGTCGCTGCTGATATTTTTGGGATATAACCTGGCTTCCGTGATATTCCGCCATATCGACCGCATCACGCTGGTGATATGCTTCTTTCTGGCGAGCGTGGGGCTGGTGACGCTTGTCCGGCTGGACATGGAGACCGCGGTGCGTCAGCTGATATGGATGGCCATCGCGCTTGTCGTCATGTTTATCGTGGTGGTGATCGTCAAGCGCGCGAGGGATTTCGGACGGCTAAACTACGTGATGCTGGCCCTTGCGCTGGGTCTTTTGGCATTTGCGTTCCTGTTCGCCAAGACCAAGGGCGGCGCGCGCAACTGGGTGAGCATCGGGCCTGTTTCGTTTCAGCCCAGCGAGTTTGCCAAGGTGCTGTTTATCATCGTATCTTCCTACTTTTTCGCCGCCAACCGCGGCAAGTGGGTGACTTTGGGTTATGTCGCGTTTGCGGGGCTGTGCGTTATCATACTCGTGATGTCCAACGACCTAGGTGCGGCGCTGCTGTTTGCGGGCACGTTCCTCATCATGTTTTTCGCGGGCACCGGCCGCAAGCTGCTGACTCTGGCGGGGCTGGGAATCGGCGGTGCAGGCGCGGTGGCGAGCTATTACCTGTTTCCCCACGTGCGCACGCGCGTGGAGATATGGCAGAACCCGTGGATGTATCACCGCACCCAGGGGTATCAGATCGTGCAGGCGCTGATGGCCATCGCGGCGGGCGGCATGTTCGGCGCGGGGCTGGGCCTGGGGTACCCCGAATCCATACCGGTGAGAACCAGCGACTTTATATTTGCGGTGATCTGCGAGGAGTTCGGCATCATATTCGGCATCATCACGATACTGATGTATCTCGTATTTATCATCCGCGGCATGATCATCGCGATGAACGCGAGCACGCGTTTTGATGCGCTGCTGGTGTTCGGCGCGACGTGCATGCTGTCGCTGCAGTCGTTTATCATCATCGGCGGCGTCATCAAGCTGATTCCGCTGACGGGCATCACGCTGCCCTTCATCAGCGCGGGCGGCAGCTCGATGGTGGCGTGCATGGCGCTGGTGGGCATCATCGAGGGAGTGGCCGTGAAGAACGGCGAGCGCGACGAACGCGAGATACGCAAGGCAGGAGGCGAGGTATTATGAAGAAAAACCGTCTTCGGAGTAATATCCGCGTACTGCTGGTGGTGTTTATCATGATGTTTGCCGGGCTCGTGGTTTATCTCGGGTATGCGGTAACCATGTACGGCGAGCGGTGGTTTGTCACCCCGTACAACCCGCGCATCCAGAACATGCAGACCACGGTAAAGGCGGGCGACCTGCTTGACCGCACGGGGCGCACGCTGCTGACTATCGATAAGGAAGGCAACCGCAAATACGTGAAGGACGACGGCATGCGGCTGGCGATTGCGCATATTGTGGGCGACAGCTACGGCATGACATACGGTGCACAGACGATGTTCGCCAAATACCTGTTCGGTTTTGACAAGGATACCATCACGCGCATTGTGGACGCGATCTCCGGCGAGGTGCGCGTGGGCAGCGACGTGGCGCTGACCATAGACGCGGAACTCTGCGACGCCGCGCGGGACGCGATGGGCAAAAGCCGCGGCGCCATTGTGGTGATGAACTATAAGACGGGCGAGATACTCGCGAGCGTGTCGTCGCCCAGCTTTGACCCCACCGACATGGAAGTGTTTCTGGAAGGCGGCGGCGAGAGCGAGCTGGTGAACCGCGCGTTCTCCGGCCTGTACCCGCCGGGCAGCACGTTCAAGCTGGTGACGGCGGCTGCGCTGATCGATAACGGGCTGGAAGATTTTACGGCGGATTGCAACGGCAGCACCGAGATTGGCGGCAACACCATCAAATGCACCGGCGAGCACGGCAAGGAGAACCTGGAAGAAGCGCTTGCGCATTCGTGCAACGTGTATTTCTCGGAGGCGGCGCAGCAGCTGGGCGCGCAGAAACTGATGGCCGAAGCGGACAAATTCCTGTTCAACAACGACATGCTGTGGAACGACGTGGTGATGGGCAAGAGCGTATACGAATCCACGGATGATAAGACCTACCTGGCGTGGTCGGCCATCGGGCAGTACCACGATCTCATCACGCCGCTGCACGCCTGCATGATCGCCGGGGCGATTGCTAACGACGGCGTGATGATGGAGCCCAAGCTGCTCTACTCGGTGAGCAGCAGCTTAAAGACAACATACAGCGTGACGCCCAGCGCGGCGGCGACGCCCATCAGTTCCGCTGCCGCCGGGAAACTGAAAGAAATGATGATCGGCGCGGTGAAGGGCGGCACGAGCAAGAAAGCGGCGCTGAAAAACTATACCGTGGGCGGCAAGACGGGCACGGCGGAGATCGCGGACAAAGACACCAACGCGGAACACGCGTGGTTCGTGGGCTTTGTGGACGACAGCGAGCACCCGCTCGCCATCGCCGTGATACTGGAAAAGGCCGGCTCGGGCGGCTCCAATGCGGCGCCCGCTGCCAAAAAAGTGCTGACCAAGGCGATCGATCTCGGGTACTGATATGGACATCATACGGGAGAAACTGAAAACGCTGCCCAAAACACCGGGCGTCTATCTGATGAAAAACGCGGCTGGCCAGGTGATATACGTCGGCAAGGCGGTGGCGCTAAAAAACCGCGTCAGCAGCTATTTCCAAAACACCCGCAAGGACCCCAAGACGCAGGCGCTGGTGAAAGAAATAGCGGACTTTGACTACATACTGGTGAATACGGAGATTGAGGCGCTGATGCTGGAAGCCAACATGATCAAGCGCTACAGCCCGTATTACAACATACTGCTGCGCGACGACAAGCACTACCCCTACATCCGCATCGATATGAGGGAGGCGTTTCCGCGCGTTACCGTAACGCGCCGGGTGGAAAACGACGGCGCGAAGTATTTCGGGCCGTATATTGCGGCTCACGTGCTGCACGAGGTGATGGACACGCTTTCGCGCATGTTCCCGGTGCGCACATGCCGGATGCAGCTGCCGGACGGAAAAAAGCACCGCCCCTGCCTGAATTACGAGATGGGGCGCTGTCTCGCGCCGTGCGCCGGCAAGGTGAGCGAGTATGAGTACAAGCGCATGGTGGACGAGATTATCGACTTCCTTTCCGGCAGGCACAAGGGCTTGAGGCGGCAGTTTGAAGAGGAGATGAAGGCCGCTTCGGAGAATATGGAATATGAGAAGGCCGCGGTGCTGCGCAACCAGATCCGGGCGCTGGACCGGCTGTTTGAGAAGCAAAAGGCCGCTTTTCCGGACCTGAATGACAAGGACGTGTTCGCCGTGGTGCAGCAGGACGACGAAGCGGTGGTGCAGGGCATGTTTGTGCGCCGCGGCGAGTTGAACCATACCGAGCGCTTTTTTATCCGGTGCCCGGGCGAGACGGCCGAGGCCGTGATGTCGCAGGCGCTAAAGCAGTACTATTCCAGCGTGACCGGCGTGGCCAAGCAGATATACGTATCGGTGGAGCCGGAGGAAAAGGAGCTGATCCAGGAGTGGCTGACGCAGGTGCGCGGCTCCAAGGTGGTTGTGAATGTGCCCGAAAGGGGCGACAACAGGCGCCTGGTGGATTTGGCGTTAAGCAACGCCAGGGAAGCGCTCACCCGGCGGCTTGCCCGTAGGCGGCGCGAGTATGAGCAGACGGTGGGCGCGCTGGCCGAGCTGAAAACGGCGCTGGGGCTGGATGCGGATATCGACCGCATTGAGTGCTACGATATATCCAACACGCAGGGCACCGACTCGGTGGCGTCCATGGTGGTGTTCCGCGGTGGCAAGCCGGAGAAGAAATCGTACCGGCGCTTCCGCATCAAAACGGTGGAAGGCGCGGACGACTTTGCGTCCATGAACGAGGTGCTGACCCGCCGGCTCAAGCGCGCGTTGCAGGGCGCGGAAGGGTTTGAGGAACTGCCCTCG
>JBMNOT010000169.1:0-4622 GCA_050943225.1 Christensenellales bacterium
TGAGTATTCGATATCCGTGAAGGTTTGCTGTTTCATTTGCGTGGCCTCAATGCGTTTTCTCTATTCTACCACGTTTCGCCCTGTTTTGCCCGATTAAATCAGCGTATCCTTAATAGTATTCAAAGTCCGTTAGTGCAAATTGCAGATCTTATTGCTGGCTCAATAATGCAACACCTCTTAGATGAAAATGCGCCGGATGTATTGAGATTTTTCAAAGACAGAATAAGGGAGATAGTTAATTTCCCAAATATTTATCCGCCCTTTACTGCTGGAATGGGAGCGGATAACGCATTTGATAAAAATATATATGCATTAGCAGAACATCGCGCAAGTCAATATATAGATTTCAATAAAAACATTGAAGAAAAAGATATAAGGATGCGTGTACTATTCCTTAAAAATCTATTGTGGTATGTTCGTAATATTAGTGCCGATAAGTATATTTCTTCAGGTAAGATTATTAGAGTTTTATCCGATTTAACTAATAGTAAAGTCCGACGTGATTATTTGTACCGTAAAATAATAGCACCTTTACGCGATGCTGGCGTTATTATAGCTAGCTGTCCTCATGGTTATAAAATACCCACATGCGTTGAAGATATCTATTCATATGTTAACCAAACGATTGGTGTAGTCGGCCCTATGCTTAGTCGTATAGAAAAATGTCGTCAGCTTATTATTGCTCACACTGATGGCACCTTAGATATTCTCGAAGACCCTGCATTAAAAAAATATAAACGCTATTTTGGTGATAAATAACTGACACGGGGTGCTGTATAAGCCAGCACCCCGCAATTTTATCTACCTTATGCGCCGCACTCGTCCTCCTCATCCTGCAGCGCATCGTAGCCTTCCTCTCCGGTCCGAATCTTGATGACGTTTTCCACATCGTAGATAAATATCTTGCCGTCGCCCATGTTGCCGGTATACAGCGCCCTCTTGACGGTATCCACAACGGTCTGGGTGGGAATCTTGCAGACGACGATATCCACCTGTACCTTGGGAAGCAGCCTGGTTTTCACCGGCGCGCCGCGGTAGTACTCGGTGTGCCCTTTCTGCATGCCATAGCCCAATACGTTGGTGACCGTCAGCCCGGTGATACCGATGTCGTCCAGTGCGGACTGCAGCGCCGTCAGCTTTTCCTGGCTGGTGATAATTGTGACTTTTGTCATCTTTGCGTCGGCATGCGCCCTGTTCACCACGGGTATGGCGACATCCGGAGATACCGCTGCGGGCGCCGGCGCCTCATGCGGGACGGAAACCGCGGCTCTCTCTCCGCCCCCGTTAACCGTCTCCAGTATGGGCGCCACGATGGCGAAATCAGGATAGGCGGAGTTGCCGTGCTCGCCGATATCCAGGCCCCGAATCTCCTCCGCAAGGCTGACGCGGATGCCCACCGTCTTCTTGAGCAGATACCACACCAGACCGGACGCAGCAAACACGAACACGCCCACGGCGAGCGCGCCCAGGGCCTCAACGCCAAGCAGTCTCCAGCCGCCGCCGAAAAACAGCCCGTTGACGGTGGAAAGGCTGGTCACGCCTTCCTGAGCGAACAGCCCGACGGCGAGCGTGCCGAACACGCCGCACACCAGGTGAACGGAAGTCGCGCCCACAGGGTCGTCAACCTTGATCCGGTCAAAGAAAAGCACGGAGAACACGACGATCACGCCGGCTATCGCACCGATGATCAGCGCGCTGGTCACGCTGACATAGGCGCAGCTGCCCGTAATGCCCACAAGGCCGGCCAGGCAGCCATTTATCGTCATGCCAAGGTCCGGCTTGCCAATGAATATCCACGACGTCGCGGTGGCAGTCAGCACAGCCGCAATCGCAGCGGTGTTGGTGGTCATCACGATGTGCACCACGTCCCCGGGGTTCTGGAAGCTCATCGTTGAGCCGGGGTTAAATCCGAACCACCCAAGCCACAGCACGAAAAGGCCGATAACCGCCAAAGACATGTTATGGCCGGGAATGGCCTTGGGCATGCCGTTCTTGTCGTACTTTCCGTGGCGCGGCCCAAGCATCATCGCACCCGCAAGGGCCGCCCAGCCGCCCACCGAGTGGACCACGGTATCGCCCGCAAAGTCCATGAAGCCGAGGCTTGCCAGCCAGCCGCCGCCCCATATCCAGTGCCCCACAATCGGGTATATCACAAGGGTCAGCACAAAGGAAAACAGTATGAATGAGAGGTACTTCACGCGCTCCGCGACAGCTCCGGACACGATGGTCGCCGCAGTGCCGCAGAACACCAGCTGGAAGAAGAATTTACCCCAGAACGGCACGCTGGACGTCAGCGTGTCTTTGAAGAAATCAACATTAGAGCCCAGGATAAAAAGGTTTTTTGTGCCCACAAACGGGTTGTCTCCGCCGAACATCAGCCCCCAGCCCAGCAGCATAAAGCCGACCGAGGCCACGGCGAACACGATAAAGTTCTTGGACAGGATGTTGACGGTGTTCTTCGACCGGGCAAAGCCGGATTCCACAGCCGCAAACCCCAGGTTCATAAAGAACACCAGCAAACCTGCGACCAGCACCCATAGGGTATCAACAATCATTGCGGTATCCATAGTGTTACCTCCTTTAAAAATTTAAAAGCGTGTATTGATTGCGCACACCCTAACGGATGCTCGCAGCAACACACGCCTTCGTGCAATATTAATTCGGCAGCGGGCTTAAACTCACGATGCAGAGCGGCTATAAGCCAGCAGCGCCGCCTCCGGCCTGCCTGAAGGGGCCGGCGGATACAACCCTGCCCGGCAATACCGCTCTATAAAATCAGGCATTTACTATATACATCGCCCTCGCCCTTTTCGCAAATAACGAAAAAAGCGCCATGGGCATCGCCCGCAGCGCCTTTGCTTACCATCATTATAGCGGCAGATAATCTGCCAGTCAACAGCAAATATATTTATTACATGAAATTAATATTTGACGTTCAGTTAATCCTTGTCCTTAAGGGGCCTTTTTCCCCCGCTTGTTCGGTTTCTCCGCGAAAAACGAGGTGATAAACGCCACAGCGAGCAGCGCAATCGCAGGAATAACAAAGCCAAGGTTACCTCTGACCGGACACACGCCGCTGAATGTCATATACAGCACGACGGCCGCCAGCACCGCCCCCAGCCCAAAAGCGATATTGGACACATACCTGAAAATCTTTCCCCGCATCAGCATCTCCTCTGCGCAGCCCTCTGTCAGGCGTTTTTTTGATTATACCAAACAAGGCGCGCGCATATCAACGTGTATGTTATCACTGCACGCCCGCTGACTACATCATTTTTTCGGGGAAAGATGGCCCTATAAAATTAAAATCCCGGCGTTAATTGAGGAAGGCAAACTCGTAATTGAGATACAGCGCAAAGCAGAGCCACACAAAGCCGGGCAGCAGCAGGGCGGCTGCCACCGGGCTGATTCTGGAGGCCGACGAGATCACCGAAGCGGTCACAACGATTATGGCGATCAGCACGAACAGCGCGCCTGTGAGATTATGCAGAATGAAAAACGTATAAGACCACAGCACGCTCAGCACGCCGTAGGTCAGGTAGAGGATCAACGTGGGTTTATTCTTTGGGAAAAGCTCCGGCCGCCTGGGCATGCCGTCCGGATCAGTCGTAACAGGCCGCAAACCGCTGCCGCCCGACCGAATGGCAACGATGGAAAGAGATACGGCATACAGCACACTCAGTACGCCCCACACAATGGGAAACACCGCAAACGGCGGCATCAGCGTGGGCGGGGTGAGCCCCTGAAACCAATCCGACGACGTGTCGGTAAACGCCTGGCTGCACAGCGCCACGGCGGCGGCAAAAAGCACGGACAGCGCAACGCGCAGCGTTTTTTCCCACGCGCTCATGATATTTCCCCCCTCAACTGAGTATATTCCAATAGACATACTGATATGTTCAGGGGGCGGCCATGACAAGGCGAACGTTCTGGCTGGTAACGGCAGCGCTGCTGACAATCGGCTTTCTGGCCGCAGGCAATGTGCTGCAGGGGCGGCTGCTGGCAGCACGGCCGCAGCCAGAAGTCAGCGTCTCAGAGGTGCTGATAAACCGCGGCAGCGACGAAATCGTGCTGGATATCCGGTATCCGGTGGTTTCGGGGCTTCACGACGCGGCGCTGGAGCGCGCGCTGAACAAGAGCATCCGCGCGCAGGTGGACGCCGCAGCCGCCGCGGCGGAGGCGGAAGCTGCCGCGCTGTGGCGGGAAGCGGAAACGGAAGGCTTTGCGCCGTGGTTATACGTGTTTCATACGGACTACGAGGCGTACTGCACGCGCGGCATACTCTCGCTGCGCGTCACCACGGCGCTGGATAACGGTGGCGTGGGCTTTCCGCACACGGTGTATTACAACATCGACATCACACGCAGCCGCCGGCTTTGCCTTGACGACCTGTTCGCGTCCGGCGGATACCGCAAGCAATTGAGCGCGTATATAAAGCATCAGATCAGCGGCGACCCGCGCTTTTTCTCAGACGAGTTCACAGGAATAACCGGTCGCACGCAGTTTTTCCTCCGCAACGGGCAGCTTTTTATCGCGTTCGCCAAGTATGAGATCGCGTCGGGAATGTCGGGAGAGCCGGTGTTTGCGATACCGCCCCGGCTGCTGCACGGGCTGCTGAAGCC
>JBMNOT010000160.1:0-4937 GCA_050943225.1 Christensenellales bacterium
ATCATCGAAAAGGCGGGGCTTGTGGAAGTGCAGAACCGGCTGATCGGCAACCTGTCCAAAGGTTACCGGCAGCGGGTGGGCATCGCGAAGGCGTTGTGCGGCGATCCGGAAAACATCATGCTGGACGAGCCCACCAGCGGCCTGGACCCCAAACAGATCGTGGAGATACGCGCCCTGATCCGCAGCCTCGGCAAAAAACACGCCGTGATCATCTCCTCGCACATACTGAAGGAGCTGGTGGATATCTGCACGCGCTTGGTCATCATCGACAGGGGCGTGGTGCTTGCGGACGATACGGTGGAGCATCTGCTCAGCCCTTCGGGCGGCGGACGGGTGCTGGATCTGGCCGCGAGAGACGGCGAGGATCTTTACGCTACGCTGGCCGCCATTGACGGCGTATCCGAAGTGAGGAAAAAGGAACCGTACAACGGCGCTGCCCGGTATTACATCACCGAAAAGCCGGGCGCCGACATTGCTGAAGCTGTGTCCAAAGCAGTGGTGCAGGCTGGCGCTACGGTGATGCTGCTGAGGCCAGTCGAGCACTCGCTGGAGGACGTGTTCCTGGAGCTGACGGAGTCTGCGGTGAGGAAAGAAGGTAAAGGCGCATGAGGGCGATATTCCAGAGGGAGTTCGAGTCGTATTTTACGACGATGATCGGATATATATTCATGGCGGTGTGCATGCTGGTGTGCGGCGTGTTCTTTACGAGCACTAACATCATCGGCGGCTCGGCGAGCTTTGTCAGCGTGGTTTCCAGCGTCAGCTATGCCCTGATACTGATCACGCCCATACTGACGATGAGGAGCTTTGCCGAGGAGCGCAAAAGCAAGGCCGATCAACTGCTGCTGACCGCGCCGGTCTCCGTTACAAAGATAGTGTCCGGAAAGTTCTTTTCCGCCATATCGGTACTGTGCGTGACGCTGGCGATCACACTAGTGTTCCCCATAGCGCTGTACATATTCGGCAATCCGTATTGGGGCGAGATCGTGCTGGGGTATATCGGCATTGCGCTTTTGGGCGCGACGTTTATCTCGATAGGCCTGTTCGTATCGTCCGTGACGGAGAACCAGCTGACAGCCTGCATCGTGACCATGGGCATACTGTTCCTGCTGTGGCTTTCCGATTCGCTGATACCGTCGCTGTCTGACGCGACGCTGTATTCCATACTCAGCGCACTGTCGCTTTACGGAAAGTTCTCCAGCTTCACGCAGGGAACGCTCAATATCGCGGCGATAATCTACTTTTTGTCGATGACATTCCTGTTTCTGTTTTTCACGGTCAAGGCGGTTGAACGCAGAAGATGGAGTAAAGGTTGAGGACGGGTGCAGCACGTATGGAGAATAATGTGAAGAATACATCTGAAAAAAAGACACTTTCTTTGGGAGCCGGAAGGCGGCGCGTTTACCGCATAACAGCGATCGTCTCGGTGGTGGTGATGGTGCTGGTCGTGCTGGGCATCAACGTGCTGGCGCATGTGCTGGACGACAGGTTCAATTTGAGCGTGGACATGTCCGAACGGCAGTACTACAGCATATCCGATACCACGAAGCAGATACTGGACGAGCTGGATCAGGACGTGTATGTGTATATGCTGTATACCAAGGGCCGTGAAGACACGCGCGTGGTGGAGCTGATGCGCACCTATGACGCATACAGCGACCGGTTCCATTACGAGAACGTGGACACGACCTTGAACCCCGGATTCACCTCGGAATTTGATCCGCAGGGCGAAGGCATAGAGGCCGGCTCGCTGATCGTCACCAATGCTACGCGCACGCTGTACAAGGTCTATTCGGTTTTCGAGCTGTATTCCATAGACCCGACCGGCACTTATGTCTATACGTTCAACGCCGAGGCGCGCGTCACCTCCGCCATCGTCTATATACAGACGGGGGAGGCGTATACGGTGAAGCTGCTGGCCGGTCACAGCGAATATACCAAAGAACAGCTCAGCGAGCTGGTGATTGCGCTCAGTTCGCTCAATTACGAGGTGGAGACGTACGACTCCACCATCAGCACCGAGAAGCTGGACCCCAAATACGACCTGCTGATGGTGGTCAGCCCCGGGGAAGACCTTTCCGCGGCCGAGTACGAGTCCATCAAGGAATTCCTTGAGAGCGGCGGCAACGCGATATTTCTGATGGACTATGTGATATTCAATCCGTCCACCGGATATACGCAGATCGTGGTGGACGACCTCAAAAACTTTAACGCGCTGCTGATGATGTACGGACTCAATGTGAACAAGGATGATATCATCGGCGGGGACAGCACGAAGCTCTACCAGCGGGTGACCGGCCTGGTGCCGACGATGTACGGCCACGCCATCACCAACCCGCTGCTGGAGAACAACCTGACGCCGGTGCTGATGGACTGCAGCAGCATCACCATTGCGTCCGGCGAGAACGTGAAGGCGGGCGTTTTGCTGGAGTCTGACGCCAACACATGGGCCAAGAAGGTCAGCACCACGATGTCGGCCGCCTATGAAGAAGGCGACCCGAGAGGGCCGTTCACACTGGGCGCGGTGGCGCAGTACGGCGATTCCAAAATAGCGCTGTTCAGCACGTCGTCCTTTGTGCAGTCCAGCAGCGAGGGCATCGAGCGTCCGGCGAATCAGGCGCTGATTCTCAACACGGTGAACGTGCTGGCAGAAAACACCAACAACCTGAACATACCGGCCAAGAGCATGATCATGGGCGCGATGGAGTTTTCCAACAGCGCGCAGGCGCTCGTGCTGGAGATAATCGTGATAGCGGTGATACCGCTCGCCATCATTGCGGCGGGTCTGGTCATATGGATAAGAAGAAAGCGCAGGTAGTATGCTGTTGAAGAAGACCTGGATTTTCATAGCGCTGGGCCTGGTCGTGGTGGCCGCCATCGTGTTCTCGCTGGTATTCCTGCTGGGGGACAGCGAGGGCGATGAGGAGGGCTCCTCCATAAGCGTCTCCAAGGTGTCCTACACCAGGGTGACGGGCATGCGCATCAAAAAAGACGGCTGCGTGATCGATATCGTGCGGTCGGGCGACGCCTGGGAATACCGGAACAACGAAGACGCCGAGCTCGATCAGGATTCGATGGAGGCCGCGCT
Organism: Christensenellales bacterium; assembly: GCA_050943225.1. Taxonomy (GTDB): domain Bacteria; phylum Bacillota; class Clostridia; order Christensenellales; family SZUA-584; genus SZUA-584. Next base: position 3,089 of record JBMNOT010000160.1, read on the forward strand.
GACAATGGTCTGCTACCTCTACGCGAAAGAGAAGCTGTTTGACGCAGTGGAAGACTTGTCGGTGTACGGGCTGGATGAGCCTGCGATGCAGGTCGAGATCGATTTGGACGACGGGACGACCATGACATTCGGCTTCGGGGCGTACACCTCGGCGCGCGACGGCGTTTTCATGAAACACAGCGGGTCGGACGCCGTATACGTATACGACCTGGACAGCTACAGCATTCTGGAGAATGCCGCTAAAGCATTGCGCGACCTCAGCATCGACATCGATGCTGATAAGTTCGTGAAGATTGAGATCTTGCGGACAAGCGGACCGCGCGTGCCTATCACGATGGAGAAGATACCCGAGGGGGCCGGCGTCGGTCTGGAAACATGGATGCTCTCGTCGCCGTTTACGGCGATAGCCAACGCGCAGGCGGTTTCGCTGGTGCAGACGTTCTTCGCATCGCCGCGGTATTCGGCTTTTGTAAGCGAAGAAGAGGCGGACGTGTACGGGTTCAGCGATTCCTCGGCATATATATACCTTGAGGAGTTGGGCGGAAAATCTGTCAGGATACTGATCGGGGGCCGCTCGGACAGCGGCAGGTATTACTGCATGGAAGAGGGTCGGGATGGCGTGTACGAGCTGGCAAGCGGCTTTGAGTCGCTGCTGGAGATGGAGACGCCCAACATCATTCCCTCGGCGCTGTTCCCGGTGACGACCGAGCAGACGGCGGACGTATTCATCGAGATGGGCGATGTTTCATATGAGCTACTGGAAAAGAGCGGTGGCTACACGCTGAACGGCAAGGCGCTCACCCTGGACGCGGCTCAAAAGCTGTATACCTACCTATCGGAGCTGACGTTCAGCGGCATTGCCGGCGAGACGGATACTTCACGCGAGCCCGAGGCCACCATCCGCTTAAAGAAAGGCGGCAATGAGCTGACATACGGTTTCCACCGGTACATGAACGATTTTTACGCGGTGGAGCTGAACCGGTCGGGAACGGTATCGGGTTATATCAAAGCAAAGAATCTGGCCATACTAATAACAGTGTTTGCGGAAGCGGCGCAGTCGCCCAGCTAATTGGATCAATTTCGCTGATGGGGCAGGCAAAGGATATTCGGGATATGTATCCGCAGCCGGCCGCATCGCGATTGAATAACACAGAGGAGGAAAAGGTATGAAGAAAGTATTTCTGGGCATCGTGGTCTTCACACTGGTGTGCGGGATGCTGCTGATGTCGGCTTGTTCAGATCAGGGCGGCGCTCCCAGCCAGACGAGCCAAGCGCCTGCAGCGCCGGCAGAAGAGTCCAAGGCTCCCGAAGCTCCGGCAGAAGAGCCCGGTGAAGCTCCGGAAGCGCCTGCTGGCGGCATTCAACTTGGTTCCGGTTACACCATCATGACGACAGTTAAGCTGCTCGGCATCGGCTGGTTTGACAGAACCGAAACCATGGTGAAAGAGTTTGCGGCGAACACGGGGAACAACTGCTATCAGACGGGCCCGTCCGAAACCGACGCGGCGGCGACCAACCAGCTCCTGGAGGACGCTATCGCTACCGGCGTGGACGCCATCTGTATTATCCCGTTCTCTCCGTCGTCCGCTGACCCTGTTCTCGCGAAAGCCAGAGAGCAGGGTATCGTGGTTATCAGCCATGAGGCGACCGACCAGGTGGAGTGCGACTATGACATCGAGGCGTTCGACAACTATGCTTATGGCGCCATCCTGATGGATTACCTGGCCAAGGGCATGGGCGAAGAGGGCGAATACTACACGACGGTCGGCGGCCTGACTGCAACCTCTCAGAATCAGTGGGAAGAGGGCGGCTACAACCAGCAGCAAGCCAAGTATCCCAACATGACGGC
>JBMNOT010000161.1:0-4900 GCA_050943225.1 Christensenellales bacterium
CGAGTTGGCCCAGGCGGGACCCCAGCCCTTCTCGTTCTTGGTGTAGGGGCAGGTGGGCGTGTTGGCGCCGTAGATGGACGAGCAGCCCGTCGCATTCGCGACCAGCATGCGGTCGCCGAACAGCTGCGTAATGAGCTTGATATACGGCGTCTCGCCGCAGCCTGCGCATGCGCCCGAGAACTCGAACAGCGGCTGAGCGTACTGAGAACCGATGACATTGGTCTTGTTGATCTGAACATCGGGACGCGGCAGCTTGGTAGCGAACTCCCAGTTCCTGTGCTCCACATCCACTTCCTCGGCCAGCGGCACCATGACCAGCGCCTTTTCCTTGGCCGGACAGATGTCTGCGCAGTTACCGCAGCCCGTGCAATCCAGCGGGGAGATCTGCATGCGGAACTTGTATCCGACGACATCTTTGCCGCGCGCATCCTTGGTGACGAATTCCGCCGGCGCGTCTTTGAGGTCGTCCTCTTTCGCAAGGAACGGACGGATTACGGCGTGCGGGCACACGTACGAGCACTGGTTGCACATGATGCAGTTCTCAGGCAGCCACCGCGGCACATTCACCGCAATGCCGCGCTTCTCGTACTTCGTGGTGCCGGTGGGGAAGAAGCCGCGCGGGTCGAAAGCGGAAACCGGCAGGTTGTCGCCCTTCTGCTCGATGATCGGGTACAGCGTCTTGACGAAGAATTCATCCGCATCAGCCGGCGGTGTGGCAAACGGCGCGCCTTCGGTGGTGGTGGCCCAGGATTCGGGATATTTAATCTCCTGCACGCCCTGAGCGCCCATATCGATGGCGTCGTAGTTCATCTGGACGATCTTATCGCCTTTCCTGCCGTAGGTCTTCTTGACCGCCTGCTTCATGTAGTCGATCGCTTCGTTTTCCGGGATAATGCCCGCTACCTTGAAGAACGCCGCCTGCATGATGGTGTTGATGCGGGCGCCCATACCGGCTTTTTTGGCCAGATCGATAGCGTCCACGTTGTAGAATCTCAGTTTCTTATTGGCAATCGTGTTCTTGACGCAGGCCGGCAGTTCCTTTTCCAGCTGCTCCAGCGTGGTCCACGGGGAGTTAAGCAGGAAGATGCCGCCTTCCTTGGCGTCGGAAAGCATGTCGTAACGCGTCACGTAGGACGGGTTGTGGCAGGCGATGAGATCCGCCACGTCGATGAGGTAGGTGGACTTGATCGGGCTCTTGCCGAAGCGCAGGTGCGATACCGTCAGACCGCCCGACTTCTTGGAGTCGTAGCTGAAGTAGCCTTGGGCATACATGTCGGTATGGTCGCCGATGATCTTGATGGAGTTCTTGTTCGCACCCACGGTGCCGTCGCTGCCGAGGCCGTAGAACTTGCAGCGGTAAGTGCCCTCGGGAGCGGCGTCGATCTTTTCGGAGTAGTCCAGCGACAGGTGCGTCACGTCGTCGTTGATGCCCACGGTGAAGTGATTCTTCATCTCGCCGGCGAGGTTGTCGAACACCGCTTTCACCATGGACGGCGTGAATTCCTTGGACGACAGGCCATAGCGCCCGCCGATCACCTTGATGTCGCCGCGGCCCGCTTCGGCCAGAACGGTGATGACATCCTGATACAGCGGCTCGCCAGCGGCGCCCGGCTCTTTGGTCCTGTCGAGCACGCAGATCTTTTTGACGCTCTTGGGCAGCGCCGAGAGGAAATGCTTCGCACTGAACGGACGGTACAGGCGGACCTTGATCATGCCCAGTTTCTGGCCGCGCGCGTTGAGGTAGTTGATCGTTTCCTCGGCTGCTTCCGCGCCGCTGCCCATCATCACGATGATGTTTTCGGCATTCGGGTCGCCCACGTAGTCGAACAGATTATACTGGCGGCCGATTTCCTTGGCCAGCTCGTCCATCACTGCCTGCACGATATCGGGGGCAGCGAAGTAATACTTGTTGGCGGCTTCCCTGTTCTGGAAGTAGATATCCGGGTTCTGCGCCGTACCCTGCAGGTGAGGCCGCTCCGGATTCATCGCACGAGCGCGGAACTCGTCGATCGCTTCTTTGTCCGCCAGCTTCTCGAAAACGTCATAATCAATGACGTCGATCTTCTGCACTTCGTGCGAGGTGCGGAAGCCGTCGAAGAAGTGGAGGAAAGGAACCTTGGTTTTCAGCGTAGCCAGATGCGCCACCGCAGCCAGGTCCATGACTTCCTGTACGCTGCCCGAAGCCAGCATTGCGAAGCCGGTCTGGCGGGTTGCCATGACGTCGCTGTGGTCGCCGAATATGGACAGCGCATGGGCCGCCAGCGCTCTGGCCGACACGTGGAACACGCAGGGCAACAGTTCGCCCGAGATTTTATACATGTTGGGGATCATCAGCAGCAGGCCCTGGGATGCTGTAAACGTAGACGTAAAAGCACCGGCCACCAAAGAGCCGTGTACGGCTCCCGCCGCGCCTGCTTCCGACTGCATCTCTGCGATACGCATTCTCTGACCGAAGATATTGGTCCTTCCATGAGCCGCCCATTCATCACAGATTTCCGCCATCGGCGAAGACGGCGTGATGGGATAAATCGCACCCACGTCCGAAAACGCATACGCTACGTGCGCGGCGGCAGTATTTCCATCAATCGTCTGTTTTTGTGCCATTATATGTTATCCTCCTTAGCGAAATGGTCATATCATCATACGTCACGGCAAACTGAGAGGCCAGCCATAATATTGAGTATGTTCGCAACTTCATTATTATATAGTCTTTTGGAGACAAGGTCAACATAAAATGGCATCGGGCATTGCGCTTAAGGCCACGCCCGTCCTTGAGGGGATTACGGCATGTCGCTGCATAATACCGCCGGATATCAATAAGCGGCCCGGATGGGTACGCTGCAAATAGGAAACGATAAAAGCGAGCATTAAGCCCGCCTGTCCAAATGGGCAGATGGGCCAGAATAGAGCCGTTTAGCCAAGCTCGGCGGACAGTTCCCTCTCGAAAATGCGGGGTTCCCGCATCTCAAGAGCCAGTCCCGCGCCGATGGCCACCACGTCTATCGGATGCTCCGCGCGCCGTACCGGCATGCCGGTTGCCCTTGCAATCATGCGGTTGAGCCCGTGCAGCAGGCTGCCGCCGCCCGTCATTACAATGCCTTCGTTGATGATGTCGGCCGCGAGCTCGGGCGGGGTGCGCTCCAGCACGCTTTTAACGGCGTCCACGATGGCCTGGGCTGGCTCCATCAGCGCTTCGCTGATGCTCTGCGAATCCACCATAATTGACTTCGGAAGGCCTGTCTCCATGTCGCGGCCGCGCACCTCCATCGTGCGTTCCCTGCTGCGGTCCATCACGAAGCCCATAGTGACCTTGATCATCTCGGCAGTGCTTTCTCCTACGATCAGCCCGTGCGTTTTCTTAAGATGCCTCATAATGGCTTCGTCCATGTGGCTCCCGCCGATGCGTAGCGACCGGGAAGCGACGATGCCGTTCAGCGCGATCACAGCGATCTCAGTGGTGCCGCCGCCGATATCCACCACCATGCAGCCTTTGGCCTGCCAGACGTTAAGCCCTGCGCCGATGGCAGCCGCCATGGGCTCCTCCAGCAGCATCACGTCGCGCGCGCCGGCCGACCGGGCAGCTTCCTCCACCGCGCGCTTTTCCACCTCGGTGATGCCGCCGGGCACGCACACCACCACGCGCGGGCTGCGATAGATGATACCGGACGGCACTGCTCGGCGGATAAAATAGCGCAGCATGATCTCTGTCGTGGCAAAATCGGCAATCACGCCGTCCTTAAGCGGCCGTACAGCTATAATGCCGCCCGGCGTGCGGCCGATCATGCGGCGGGCTTCCTCGCCCACCGCCAGTATATCCTTCCGGTTGCTCTTCATTGCCACCACCGAGGGCTCCCGCACGATGATGCCCTTGTCTTTCATGTAGACGAGCGTCGTCGTTGTGCCGAGATCAATTCCCAGACTCGGTGCAAGATATGAAAAAAACATCGATAACCTCCGCCATTATGTGATGCTATGATTCTTCCTGTATAAGCTGTAATTTATACATGAGCGATGAAAATTTATGTGTATTGCCGGTATAAAATGGGGTATGGTATATTGGCTAAAACGAACTGATGGACTGCAGAACGGCGACAAATTCAGAAAAAGACGAGGTGTCGGCATGGAGACATATATCGCGCTGCTCCGGGGGGTTAACGTGGGCGGCAGCCGACCTGTTTCGATGGCAGAGCTCAAAGCGCTGTTTGAAGAGAACGGATTTGAAAACGTATCCACGTATATCCAGAGCGGCAACGTGATATTTTCCGGCCCTGCAGGATGCCGGGACGAGATACGGCAGAAATGCGAGGATAAGATCGCGGCGCGGTTTGGCTTTGAGGTGCCGGTGGCGGTGATTTCCGCGCAGGAACTGAAAGAAGCGCTGGACCACGGCCAGCCTGGTGGGGCACGGACAAAGACGCCAAGCATAACGCGATTTTCATGATACCGCCAGCGACGCCGGAGGACGTTTTCCGCGAGGTGGGCGGCATCAGGCCGGAGTACGAGAAGGCGGAAGCTTACGGCTACGTGATATTCTGGTCTGCGCCGGTGGCGACGTTCTCGCGCACGCGGCTGTCACGCGTGGTGGGGTCCGGCGTGTATGGCAATATCACGATACGCAATGCGAACACCACGAAAAAGCTGCGTGATTTGGCCGGAGGCTGACCGCGGTCGGTTTGGCCGGAAATAGTGAATTAAGTTCCAGTTTACTGTGACAACGGTTTTGCATTATATTCTGATTTATCTCTCAAATCCAACCGCAATAAGTCCTCAAAAATGAGGGTGCAACTATGAGTGGCGAAAATTCAAGGTGCGCATGGTAGATTGCAACGGAGAAAATGAATACAATTAACGCATAACCCTAAGGAGTGTAAAAAATGTCACTCGGAACAAATATTCAACA
>JBMNOT010000162.1:0-4863 GCA_050943225.1 Christensenellales bacterium
TTCAATTATTTGGAGAGCTAATCTTCTGTAATAATCACCCTCACGCATGATATTTTTCAACAGCTCATAGCACTTATAGGTTATGATACAATCACCTAATGCTCTATGTGCTTGAGAACAATCAATTGATAATTCTTGGGCGATAGTATTCAGCTTATGATTCTCTAGTGATTTAAGAAGAATCCGACTCACGCGTAAAATATCAATAAAATCGTTGGGTAGTGGTTGACCCAATTCAGAAATACAATTATCGTAAATAAAGTTGATATCAAAATGAATATTGTGCCCAACCAAAATGTCATCACCCAAGAATTCTATATATTTCAACAATACCTTGTGAATTCTCGGCGCAGTTTTGAGCATATCGTTAGTAATTCCGGTAAGCTGGACAATAAAACTATCTAATTGGCAAATAGGCCTTACCAAAGCAGAAAAAGTATCGGCAATTATGCCGTCTCGGACTCTTATTGCAGCGAGTTCGATGATTTCATCATATACTGGACTCAGGCCAGTTGTTTCAATGTCGATTACTGTATAGTCATTTATATAATCAACCAGGCTTTTCCCTTTATGCTCACGCACGAAAATCACCTACAAATCGACTTAATTTTATAAGTTAATTCTAGGTACAATAATATAATTCCTTCTATCTTTTCCGTTTTTTTTATTATGTCTTTATTATTTTCCTTCTCCCGTCCTCCCCAAACAAAAAGCGCACCGCAGTGATGCAGTGCGCCTCGTCAGCTTGTCAGTTTCCCGCTTTCCCCTCGTCCCGCTGGCGGATCACGTTGCGGCGTATCTTGTCGCTCGTCGTCTTGGGCAGGGCGTCCACGAAGTCCACGATGCGCGGGTATTTATACGGCGCGGTCTGGCGCTTCACATGGTCCTGCAGCTCTTTCCTAAGCGCCTCGGAAGGCTCGTAGCCTTTGGCCAGCACGATGGTCGCCTTCACCACCTGCCCGCGCACCGGGTCGGGCGCGGCGGTCACCGCGCATTCCAGCACGCTGGGGTGCTCCAGTAGCACGCTCTCCACCTCAAACGGTCCGATGCGGTAGCCGGAGCATTTGATCACGTCGTCGTCGCGGCCCACAAACCAGTAATACCCGTCCGCGTCGCGCCACGCCATGTCGCCGGTGTTGTATACGCCGTTCTTCCACGCCTTGCCCGTCGCCGCCTCGTCGCGCCAGTAGCCGTGGAACAGCCCCAGCGGATGCCGCTTGTCGGTGTTGCGCACCACGATGCACCCCACCTCGCCGTCCTCGCACCGGTTGCCGTCCGCGTCCAAAAGGTCTATGTCGTACAGCGGAGACGGCTTGCCCATCGAGCCGGGCCGTATCTCAAACCACGGGTAGTTGGCGAGCAGCACCGACGATTCCGACTGTCCGAAGCCCTCGTGCAGCCGCAGCCCGGTCATCTCCTCCAGCTTGCGGAACACCTCGGGGTTCAGTGGCTCGCCAGCCAGCGTCGCGTGCTCGATGAACGAGAAGTCATAGCCCGACAGGTCCTCCTTGATGAGGTAGCGGTACACGGTGGCGGGCGCGCAGAACGTGGTTGGCCTGATGCGCATCAGCGCGTCCAGCAGCCTGTGCGGCACGAACTTTTCGGTGTCGTACGCGCCGATGGCCGCGCCGCATATCCACTGGCCGAATATCTTGCCCCAGGCGAACTTGGCCCAGCCGGAATCCGACTGCGTCATGTGCACCTTGTTCTCCTGCACGCACTGCCAGTATTTCGCGGTCACGATATGCCCCAGCGGAAACTCGTAATCGTGCCACACCATCTTGGGCATGCCGGTGGTGCCGGACGAGAAATACACCAGCATCATGTCGCTGTTTTTGATGTCCTCCCGCCGCTTAAAGACATCGGAAGCCTTGTCCATCTCCGCGCGGAAATCGATCCACCCCGCCGGAACGCTCTCTCCCACCGCCATCAACGTTTTCACGGTGGGGCACGCGGGCAGCGCCTCCCTCACATGTTCCACAACCGCCGGCTCGTCCACGCAGATCAGCATCTTCACGCCCGCGATGTTACACCGGTATTCGATGTCCTTGGGCGTCAGCTGGTAGCTCGCCGGTATGCACACGGCCCCCAGCTTCATCAGCGCCGTCATGCACACCCACACCTCGGGCCGCTGCTTCAAAATCAGCATCACCACGTCGCCCTTGCCGACGCCGCAGGACGCAATCAGGTTCGCGGCCTTGTCGGACAGCCGCTTCATGTCGGTAAACGTATACGTCCTCATCACGCCGCTGTCGTTGGTCCACACCAGCGCCTTCTTGTCCGGCTCGATGCGCGCCCATTCGTCCACCACGTCGTGGGCGAAGTTGAACCTCTCGGGCGCTATGCAGACGTAGTTCTGCTTGAAATCCTCGTATGAATCAAACTCGGTACGCGGGCGAAACCGCTTCAATATCTCGCTCATGCCGCCCCCTATTTCTCCTCGTTGATCACGGTCAGAAACCGCGCGGTCCCGCCGATGGCGCTTTGCGCGTGCGGCAGCCGCGGGTCAAAGTAGATGCTGTCGCCCGCGGAAAGCTCGTAGCTGTGCTTGCCCAGCGTGATGCGTATGCGGCCTTCCAGCACGTAGTTAAACTCCTGCCCGCCGTGCATCACCAGCGCGGGCGTGCCGTCCTCCGGCTCGATGGTCACCAGCAGCGGCTCCATGCTGCGCCCGATGAAGTTGTACGCGATGCTGGAAAAGCGGTAGCCCGGGTACCGCTCGACGGCCACGCCGTGCCCCGCCCGCACGATGCAGTGCGTCGTCATGCGCGGCGCTTCGCCGGTCAGCAGCTCGGTTAAGTCCACGCCAAGCTGCGACGCAATGCTATACAGCGCGCTTATCGGTATGTCCAGCTCGCCCGCTTCATATTTTAAGTAAGTGTCGTGGGCAATGCCGCATTTTTGCGCCATCTCCCCGGTGCTGATGCCCAGAATGTCGCGCAGTTCCCGAATGCGGCTGGCTATCTGGAGCAGATTCTCATCCATATTCAAACGCCTCCCCGTCATCTTTTCGAACAAAAAACAATTGTTTGTATTATATCCGCAGGCGAATTGGAAATCAACGCTAATATCTCTGCCGCCTGCACCTTAAAGTACCGATAAACAACAGGGCCGGGTTTTTGCCCAGCCCTGTAAGTCAACCTATAACGGTTATTCCGCCTTTTCCGCTTCCTCAGCCTCTTTCTTCTTGGAACCGATGCTAAGGAGCAGGTTCAGCAGTATGCCCACGATGGCCGCGCCCGCGATGCAGGGCACTTCCAGGCCGAGGAACGGGATGATGCCGCCAAACTGGAACTGGCCGCCGACGCCCAGAATCATGATCACCGCGATCACGGCAATGTTTCTGGCGCTGAACATATCCGCTTTATTCTCGATCATGATGGCGATACCCTGTGCGGCAATCGCACCGAACAGGTAGATCTCGATGCCGCCGATAACGGCCTGCGGTATAGAGTAGATGACGTTGACCAGCGGCGTGAAGCACGAGATGATCATGGCGATAATCGCCGCAGCGATCAGCACCGGCACGGAGAACACGCGGGTAATCGCCATGGCGCTGATATTTTCGCCGTAGTTGGTGCCCGCCGGGCCGCCCACCAGGCCGGCCACGATGTCGCCGATACCGTCGCCAATGAGGTTCTGGCCCAGTCTGTTGCCAATATCGTAGTCAGGCTTGCCTTTCCTGCGGGCCAGGTTGTTGACATAGATATCCAGCTGGAACACATGCGCCGTGGATTCGGGTATCGTGGCAATCGCAATGGGCATAATCGCCGCCACCGCCGGCCAGGACACTTTGGGCAGCGTAATATGCGGCAGCGTCAGCACGCCGGGGATTATGCTGAAGCCGGAATTCGCCGCTTCCGGCAGCGTTCTGAACATGGATTCGCCGGTCACCAGCAGCAGTAAGCCAGCCACGATGCAGCCCACAACGGGCCCGAGCAGCAGCGGCAGCTGCCCCCAGATGCCTTTCAGGTACACGGAGAACAGTATTGTCGCCAGCAGCGTGACCAGCGATACCAGCCATACCCAGTCGGTAGCCACGATGCCCGAGCTGCCCTGCACCGGCGCCGCGTCTTTCAGCGCGGTGGCAGCCAGCGAAAGGCCGATGATCATGGCGATAGGTCCTGTCACTGTGGCCGGCAGTATCTTCTCGATCGCTTTCCGGCCGAAGAGCCTGACAATAACGCCAGCCAGTATAGACACAAGGCCCGAAGCCATGATGCCGAACTGAACCTCTGAAATGACGGTGTCAGGCAGCAACTGCCCGAATTCGACTCCGCCGGTTAAACCAATGATTGCGGATAAGTAGGAAAAGCTGGAGCCGAAGTACAGCGGAATCTTTTTTCCTGTGATGAGAATGAAGCACAGGGTGGCAAGGCCGCTGGCAAAGATGGTGGTGGAGAGATGGAACCCCGTGATGAGCGCCACAAGAATCGTAGCGGGGAACATAACCACAATCTGCTGGAGCGCATACAGCAAAAGTTTCCAGAATTGCGGTCTTTCATCCGGTAAATAGCCGATTGTCTGGACCTTGTTCATATAATCCTCCTTGATATGAAATACTTCTCAGCAGCCGCCACTTCAAGGCATCAAAAAAGCCTTGCCAACCGGCAAGGCGTACGTGTGTGCGCGCACAAAAAAACTTTCCTTGCCGGGCTCACTGGACCGGTTTTAAAGGGTCATCTGCTGTGGATAAAATACCACAATCTTTTGTGGTTGTCCAGCATTTTTCCAGACAAACGGCAAAATATTGTTGCCCTAAAAACATGACGATTTCGCCGCATTTCGCTAACAAAAAAAGGATGCGCATTGTGCATCCTCTCAGTCTGCGGTTTTTCGCCTATTTAAGCCACTCCGGAATAC
>JBMNOT010000163.1:0-4841 GCA_050943225.1 Christensenellales bacterium
AGGTGCAGGAGGCAGATCAATGAGAACGGCATTTTTATTCCCCGGGCGTTGAGAGCTGGCGGAGGCACAATGTCAGCGGGTGCGCTGCCAGTGTGCGGAGCTGCGCGCTTGAGGTGCAGGAGGCAGATCAATGAGAACGGCATTTTTATTCCCCGGGCAGGGCGCTCAGACGCCCGGCATGGGAGCGGACTTATACCATTATTCTGATACATACCGCCGGACGTTCGATCTGTGCCAAAAAGCGGCCGGAATGGACCTTGCCGCCGCGTGTTTCGAGGGACGCGGCATGGACGACAGCGAGACGATACAGCCCGCGATATTCGCGCACACCGTATCGCTGCTTGCCGTGCTGGCTGCCGAGGGCATCCGGCCGGACGTGTACGCCGGCCTGTCGCTGGGCGAGTACAGCGCGCTGTGCGCGGCGGGTGTGCTCACGCCCGAGTCGGGCACGACGCTGGTACGTAGGCGAGGGGCGCTGATGGACGGCGCGATGCCGCCGGGAGAGGGCGGCATGCTGTCCGTCATAGGTTTCAGCATGGAGCAGGTGGAAGCGTCAATAGAGCCGTACAAGGAGATTTACCTCGCCAACCACCTCTCGGACCAGCAGATGGTGCTGGGCGGGCGCATGGGCGACCTCATGAAGTTGAAAGACAAGCTGGAAGCGGCAGGCGCGAAGATGGTGACGCTGCTCGCCGTCAAGGGGCCGTCCCACTGCCCAATACTGGACGAAGCCGCGGTGCAGTTTGCAAAGGACCTCGAAAAAATCGAGCTCGGCCCGATGGCAGGAGTGGTATACAGCAACGCGTTGGGCGTGCCATACCCGCCGGACGCGGACATACGGGCGCTGCTGTGCGAACAGATGCGCGCGCGCGTGAGGTGGCACGACTGCGTGGAGCACATGCTGGCAAGCGGTGTCACGCGGTTCGTGGAGATAGGCCCGGGTAATGTGCTGGCCAAGCTGATGAAGCGCAGGGCCAAAGGGACAAAGGTCCTGTCGGTGCGCGATGTGGATACGCTGCAGGCGTTTCTGCAAGAGGAGGAAGCACGATGAGCAGGGCGGCATTGGTGACAGGCGGCAGCGGCGGCATCGGGCAGGCGATATGCTTAAAGCTCGCACAGGCGGGCTACGACGTGGCGGTGCACTACCGCAGCGGCGCGGAGCAGGCCGCAAATGTCTGCGCCCAAATCGAGGCGATGGGGCGGCGCGCCGTCGCGATGACGGCGGAACTTTCCGATCCGGCAGAGTGCAAACGCCTGGTGCAGGCGTGCGTGGAAAGCCTGGGCGGCATATTCGCGCTCGTCAACAACGCGGGCGTGACGGACGACGGGCTCATTATGCGCATGTCGGACGAGCAGTATCACCGCGTGCTGCGGGCGAACCTGGACAGCTGTTTTTACTGCACGCGCGAGGCGGCATCCCACATGCTGCGCGCAAGAAGCGGGCGCATCGTCAACATCACGTCGGTGGTGGGCATCATGGGCAACGCCGGTCAGGCCAACTACGCTGCCTCCAAAGCGGGCATCATCGGGCTCACCAAGTCGTGCGCGAAGGAGATGGCGCGGCGCGGCGTGTGCGTGAACGCGGTGGCGCCCGGCTTCATCGAGTCGGCGATGACCGCCAAACTGAGCGAGGACGTGCGGCAGAGCATGAAACAAAGCATACCGCTGGGGCGTTTCGGCACGCCGGAGGACGTGGCGGAGATGGTCGCGTTCCTGTGCGGCGACAGCGCGTCCTACATCACCGGCCAGGTGTTCGTTGTGGACGGCGGCATGGTGATATAGCGGGGAAGGAGAAGGAGCATGAAAGTTTACATAACCGGCATGGGCGCGGTGTCGCCCATCGGCATGAGCGCGGCGGAGAGCTTCCAGGCGGCTGTGGCGGGCGTATGCGGCATCAGCTACCCCGATAGCTTCGACGCCGAGCTGACGCAGGTATATGCGGCGGGGCAAGTAAAGAACTTTTCGCCCGAGCCGTATGTGAACAGGCGCGAAGCCAGGCGCATGGCGCGGTTTACGCAGATGGCGATGGTCGCCGCGATGCAGGCGTGGGAGATGAGCGGCATGCAGGATGCTGCCTACGACGCGGAGCGCGTGGGCGTGGTGCTGGGCAGCGGCATGGGCGGCCTCGATGTGATCTGCGAGCAATACGAGGAGCTGAGGACCAACGGCCCGCGCAGCATATCGTCGCTTTTTATCCCCAAGGCCATCATCAACACGACGGGTGGGCTGATTGCGATAAGGCTGGGGCTGTACGGCCCGTGCTACTCGGTGGTGACGGCGTGCTCATCGGGCGCGGACGCTATCGGTCAGGCATATTACGCGGTGCGCGAGGGCCGGGCGGACGCGATACTGGTGGGTGGCGCGGAATCCGTCATGGTGGAGCTCGCCGTGCAGGGCTTCCACCAGATGGGGGCGCTGTCGGAGAGCGCTGACCCTGCCCGCGCGTGCATACCGTTCGACAAAGACAGGCAGGGCTTCGTGATGGGCGAGGGCGCGGCGTTCATGCTGCTGGAAAGCGAGGAATCGGTGAGCCGTCGCGGCGCCAGGCCGCTGGGAGAGCTTGCGGGATACGCGCAGACGTGCGACGCGTACCATATCACCGCGCCGCAGCCGGAGGGGCTTCAGGCCGCCCGCGCGATGGCGCAGGCCATGCAGGAAGCGGGCATCGAGAAGGAACAGGTGGGCTACATCAATGCGCACGGCACCGGCACACCATTAAACGACGCGTGCGAGAGCGCGGCGATAGAGCTGTGCTTTGGCGATCACGCGAAGAACCTGCTGGTCAGCTCCACCAAGTCGATGACCGGGCACATGCTGGGCGCGGCGGGCGCTTTTGAAGCGGTGATGACGCTGTGCGCATTGAACGCCGGCATCGCGCCGCCCACAATCGGGCTTGAGGAAGAGAGCGAAGACTGCCGGCTGAACTACGTGAAGGGCAAGGCTCAGCCGATAAGCTGCGAATACGGGCTGTCCAATTCGTTCGGATTCGGCGGGCATAACAACTGTCTGGTGCTCAAAAAAGGAGGAAACCCATGAGCAGGCTGAGCATTGAGGATATCAAAAAGATACTGCCGCACCGCGAGCCGTTTTTGATGGTGGACCGGGTGGACGAGCTTCAGGAAGGCGCGTATGCCAAAGGCATCAAGGCTGTGAGCGGCAACGAGTGGTTTTTTCAGGGTCATTTCGCGGACAAAAAGGTGATGCCGGGCGTGCTGATTCTGGAAGCCATCGCGCAGATGGGCGGCATCGCCCTTTTGACGATGGAAGAGTTAAAAGGGCGACTGGCGTTTCTCGGCAAAATCAAAAACGCCCGGTTCCACGAAAAGGTAGTGCCGGGAGACGTGCTGGTGCTGGAGACGCGCATCGACGCGGTGAAAGGCAGCATCGGCACGGGCGTCGGCACGGCGTCTGTGGACGGGCGGCAGGTTGCTTCCTGCGAGATGGTGTTCGCCATCGGCGGCGCAGACGAATAGGTTATTTTACGCCCTTTCTGGACTTGTACACGTCAAACAGCGCGTCTGTTTTCAGCGTGTTGACAGGTTAAGCAGATCGCGGGACAAAAGCAGGCTGACAACCTGCTTTTTTGTTTCCATGCTGCGGCGGGTGTCGATGCTCAAAGACAGCCCCGCGATAATACCCTTCGAGCTTCCATACTTCCACGGCTGTCAAACCGGCAGCGCGCCGCATAGGATATCTTAAGCGCAATAACGGACACAGGAGGCGCAACGATGAGAGTATTACGGGCGGCCATGTCGGGCACCGACGTGATGGAGGTTCAGGCGCTGCTGAACAAACTAGGATACGACGCCGGCCAGATAGACGGCATATTCGGCCTGAGAACCCAGCGCGCGGTGAAGCAGTTCCAGCGGAATTTCGGGCTGCTGCCGGACGGCATTATCGGCGCCAACACATGGCGCGTGCTGGAGCGTTTTATGCTGGGCTATGATACATACACCATCCGTCCGGGCGACACGCTGTACGCCATCGCTCAAAAGTATTACACAAATCTCGCTCTGCTGGAAATCGCCAACCCAGGTATTGACCCCGACAACCTGCGCATCGGGCAGACGATTATCGTGCCGTATGATATAGATGTGGTGGACACCAACATCGATTACACTTACGACGCGCTGCAGCGGGACATCCGCGGACTGAAAGCGCGGTACCCGTTTATCGAGACGGGCGTGGCGGGATACAGCTCGCTGGGCCGTGAGCTCAGCTACCTACGACTGGGCATGGGGGAGAACGAGGTGTTTTACAACGCGGCGCACCACGCGCTGGAATGGATCACCTCCCCGGTGCTGATAAAGTTCGTGGAGGACTTCGCAAGGGCTTACGCGCTGGGCACGCCGATACTCGGCTACGCCCCGGCCGTCATATGGGAGCAGACCAGCATCTACATCATCCCGATGGTCAACCCGGACGGCGTGGACCTCGTGCTCAACGGCCTCACGCCCGCCAATCCCAACTACGAAGATTTGATACGCTGGAACAACGGCAGCACCGACTTCTCGCGGATCTGGCAGGCCAACAACAACGGCGTGGACTTAAACCACAACTACAACGCGGCATGGGAGGAATCCAAGAGGGCCGAGATGGAACTGGGCATCACCGGGCCGGGGCCCACGCGGTATTCCGGGCCGTATCCCGAATCCGAGCCGGAGTCCCGCACGGTGGCGGATTTCACGCGCAGCCACAATTTCCGGCTGGTGATGGCGTATCACAGCCAGGGCGAGGTGATATTCTGGAACTTCGAGGACCTCGCGCCGCCCGAAGCGCTGACCATCGGGCAGGCGCTGTCGCGGCTGAGCGGCTACGCTCTGGCCACGCCGGAGGGCGCC
>JBMNOT010000164.1:0-4767 GCA_050943225.1 Christensenellales bacterium
CAATGTCCTTCCTCCTCGCGTTTAGACGCAATCTTCGGCCGCAGTTCGATGCTGTTGCCGAGAACACGCCTGTTTTGGCGGTTCTTTCCCCTGTGTCTCTTTCGCTTAAGGACTCCCGGCATTTCAAAGAGGGTCAGCGCCAAGCGCCCAGCCCACAGTTCATTGTAGAGCGTTTTGGTGCAGACAAGATTGCCCTCCGGGAACAATCCGTGGAGCCTGGCGTAGCCTGCACACGCGTCCAGCGACCAGCGATGCTCCTGCACCTGCCTTGCCACCCAAGCAGCAAAAGCTCCGCAGCTATCAAGCTTGTGACGCTTGCGGCTGCGCGTTCTGTTTGCGCTGTAAACCGCCTGGCCGCGCTTTGCGGAGTATCCGGGAGTTCTTCCCTTGTCGCCCTGCCGGGGTGGAGTGCCGCGGCGCAGCTCGTTGCCAATGGTTGTCGGGGAGCAGCCAATCTCTCTGGCAATGGCTCTGTTTGAGTACCCAAGGCGTTTCAATCGCTGAATAGCGCCCCTGTCCTCTCTCTACAGATGCTGTCCGCGCTTGCGTTCCTGCACTTCTGTGATATAATTCTGGCAGTCCACAGTGATTGTCCTCCTTTGGCAGATGGTTGTGTGGTAACTCCATTCTACCATGGGGAAAAATCATGTGGATTTCTCTTCTTCAACTGTCCAATTTCATTTTACAATCAACCGATATCTTTTTTCAAAAAATTATCTTGTATTTTTGGCCCCCATTGTTTATAATGCAATAGCATTAAGGCGTTGAGCCTTTTGGCGAAGGAAGCTTCGCCGGCAAGAATTTTTTGACCATCCTGGAGGCGTTTTGAGCCCCAAGGATTAAGGCCATACGGACAGCCGGGTCAAAAGCCGAAGCTGGCAACTTTGTTGCCTTATTGGTTGAGCATGGTGCTCATATAACGGCCCCGCCGCGCTTGTGCGCTTGGGGTTCTGTACATAAGTTGGGTCGCGCGGCGCGCGTCACGCTTGTGAATCAATCAATAAGAGTAGGTAAAGTTGATCCTTGCCATATAGGACTCTGCCTTAAGCGACAGCGGATCTGAGACGGCATGGGCCGTTGGATATCCACACGAACATCTTATATGATTGAACCCCACGTGAACGCGCCCTGCTTGGGAGGCGTTTTTTAATTCCCGAAAGCGTATGCTTTTTGGGGGATAGTGAATATTAATTAAGGAAGGCCTGCGATATGGACAAGAAACTGAAGCTTTATGGGTTCAACAATCTCACGAAATCGTTGAGCTTTAATATATACGATGTGTGTTACGCCAAGACTCCGCGTGAACAGAAAGATTACATCGCCTACATCGACGAGCAGTATAACTCCGAGCGCCTGACCAGCATACTGGAGCGCGTCGCCGAGATGGTGGGCGCGCAGGTGCTCAACATCGCGAAGCAGGATTATGAGCCGCAGGGCGCCAGCGTAACGCTGCTGATTGCAGAGGAGCCGGTGAACAGCCTGTGCCAGCGCAGCGATGAGGTGGTGGCGCACTTGGACAAGAGCCATGTGACGGTGCACACGTATCCCGAGTATCATCCGGAGACGTCTATCGCGACGTTTCGCGTGGATATCGACGTGTCCACGTGCGGAGTGATTTCGCCGCTTAACACGCTGGATTTCTTAATCGGCAGCTTCGATTCGGACATCATCACGATGGACTACCGCGTGCGCGGGTTTACGCGCGACGTGAGCGGCAAGAAGCTGTTTATCGACCACGAAATTACGTCGATACAGGATTACATCGCGAAGCCCACGCTGGAGCGCTATGACGCGGTGGACATCAACGTGTATCACGCCAACCTGTTCCACACGCGCATGATGCTCAAGGAACTGGACCTGCAGAACTATCTGTTTAACACCGACGTGCATGAGCTGCCGCCGCGCGAGCGGCTGGAGATAACCGCCAGCCTGCGCCGCGAGATGATTGACATCTTCAGCGGCAAGAACGTGTACTGACATGGAGATACTGGATCAAAACAGGGCGCCTCTTCTGGAGGCGCTGCGTACACTTCGCGCCAGCCGCGTGGTGCCGTTTGACGTGCCGGGCCACAAGCAGGGCCGCGGCAACCCGGAGCTGACCGCGTTTCTCGGCGGGCAGTGCATGGAAGCGGACGTCAACTCGCAAAAACCGCTGGACAACCTGTGCCATCCGGTGTCGGTGATCCGCGAAGCGGAGATGCTGGCGGCGCAGGCGTTCGGCGCGGCGCACGCTTTTTTCATGGTGGGCGGCACCACGTCCGCCGTGCAGAGCATGATACTGTCTGTTGTGGGGCGGGGCGACGAGATCATACTGCCGCGCAACGTGCACCGCAGCGTGATCGGCGCGCTGATTTTGTGCGGCGCTGTGCCGGTGTACGTCAACCCGCAGACGGATAAGCGCCTGGGGATTTCGCTGGGCATGTCGATGGACGACGTGAAGGCCGCCATCGAGGCGCACCCTGGTGCCAAGGCGGTGCTGGTCAACAACCCGACGTATTATGGCATCTGCTCCAACATCAGGGAAATTGTCAGGCTCGCGCACGAGAAGGGCATGAAGGTGCTGGCGGACGAGGCGCACGGCGCGCATTTCTATTTTGGCGAGGGTCTGCCGGTGAGCGCGATGGCGGCGGGCGCGGACATGGCGGCCATCAGCATGCATAAATCCGGCGGGTCGCTGACGCAGAGCTCGCTGCTGGTGATAGGGCCCGGCGTGAGCGAGGGCTATGTGCGCAGGGTTATCAACCTGACGCAGACCACCAGCGCCTCGTACCTTCTGATGGTGAGCCTGGATATATCGCGCAAGAACCTGGCCACGCGCGGGCGGGAGATATTCGCGAAGGTACAGGAGCTGGCGCAGTACGCGCGGGACGAGATCAACGACATCGGCGACTACTACGCTTATTCGCAGGAGCTGCGCAACGGCGACACCATATACGATTTTGACCCCACCAAGCTTTCCATCCACACGCTGGACATCGGCCTTGCGGGCGTAGAAGTGTACGACATACTGCGCGACGAGTACGACATACAGGTGGAGTTCGGCGACGTGGCCAACATACTGGCGTATATTTCGGTGGGCGACCGCGAGCGCGACATCGAGCGGCTGGTATCCGCGCTGGCCGAGATACGCCGGCTGTACAAGCGCAGCAAGGCGGGCATGATGGCGTTGGAGTATTTAAATCCCGAAGTGGTGGTCACGCCGCAGGAGGCGTTTTACGCCGAGACGGAGATGCTGCCCATTGAGCGCAGCGCGGGGCATATCTGCGCGGAGAGCGTGATGTGCTACCCGCCGGGCATACCGATACTTGCGCCGGGCGAGCGCATCACGCCGGATATTATCCGATATATCCGCTACATGAAGGAAAAAGGCGGGTCGCTGACCGGCCTGGAGGATATCAACATTGAATATATCAAAGTATTAAAAGGAGGCCTTTCGTGCAGCTGACGTTCACGGAAAAGCATACGCCTCACGTGGGGCTGTGCATCGATGTTAATAAGCACCTGTTTACCGCGCAGAGCGCCTTCCAGCGCATCGATGTGCTGGAGTCGCCCGAGTTCGGTCGCCTCCTCGTGCTGGACGGCATTTTGATGCTGACCGAGAAGGACGAGTTTATTTACCACGAGATGATCGTGCATGTGCCGATGGCGGTGCATCCCGCGGCGCGGCGCGTACTGGTTATCGGCGGCGGCGACGGCGGCGCGGTGCGCGAGCTGTGCAAGTACGATGCGGTGGAGAGCATTGACCTGGTGGAGATAGACGCCAAGGTGGTGGAGGTATGCCGGGAGTATCTGCCCACCGTATCGCAGAGTTTTTCCGACCCGCGCGTGAACGTGCGCTACGAGGACGGGCTCAAGTACGTGCGGCGGTGCAGTGACCCGTATGACATCATCGTTGTGGATTCCACCGACCCGTTCGGGCCGGGCGAAGGCCTTTTCACCAAGGAGTTTTACGGCAACTGCTTCAAGGCGCTGAAAGAGGACGGCATACTGGTCAACCAGCACGAGAATCCGTTTTACCTGAACGACGCGGCGGCGGTAAAGCGCATTCATAAGCAGATCGTGCTCTCGTTTCCGCTGTCGCGGCTGTACCAGGCGCATATTCCTACCTACCCGTCCGGGCACTGGCTGTTCGGGTTTTCGTCCAAGAAGTATCATCCGGTGCAGCACCTGGACGCGGACAGGTGGAATGCGCTGGGGATTAAAACGCGGTATTACAACACCACTCTGCACAAAGCGGCGTTTGCTTTGCCCACCTATGTGGAAGACTTAATTAAGGGTGTGGAATGATGCAGACTTTTCTCGGCTGCGACAAGAGCTATGAAGACGCCGATACGGTGATATTCGGAGCGCCGTTTGACTCCACGACGAGCTACCGGCCCGGCGCGCGGTTCGGCAGCCGCACGATGCGCGCGGAATCGTACGCGCTGGAGACGTACAGCCCGTACCTTGACCGGGATATGGCGGACAAGGCGGTGTGCGACCTGGGCGAGCTGGAGCTGTGCTTCGGGGACGTGCAGGCGGCGCTGGACGCCGTCGAGGAGCAGACTGCGCGGATTGTCGCCGACGGCAAGCGGCCCGTGATGATCGGCGGGGAGCATTTGGTGTCGCTGGGGGCCATACGCGCGGCGGCGAAGGCTTATCCTGACCTGCACGTGGTGCATTTTGACGCGCACGCGGACATTCGGGACGATTACCTTGGCGCGCCGATGTCGCACGCGGCGGTGATCCGGCGGGTATGGGAAATACTGGGCGACGGGCGTATTTACC
>JBMNOT010000165.1:0-4746 GCA_050943225.1 Christensenellales bacterium
TCGGAGGTGTGGAAAACGCCGTCCTCGTAGAGCACTTCGCCGTTGATCATGGTCAGCTTGACGTTTGATTTGCTTCCGCTGAACACGATGTTCTTTAATATGTTGTTTTCGGGCTGCATGTTGGGCTGATGCAGGTCGATCACGACAAGGTCGGCCAGTTTGCCTGCCGCCAGGCTGTCGCAGTCGGGCAAGCCCATGACGGTTGCGCCCGTCGAGCAGGCCATCTTCAGCACGGTCATGGCATTAAGCTGGGCGGCGTTGTCGTGGCTGAGCTTTTGTAAGCCCGTGGCGAGGAACATCTCGCGGAACATATCCAGGCAGTTGTTGCTGGCCGGGCCGTCCGTGCCCAAAGCCACCGGTATGCCCATGTCCAGCATTTCAGACAGCGGGGCGATGCCGCTGGCAAGTTTGGTGTTGCCGCCAGGGCAGCTGATGACCGCCAGATTGCGCTGCTTGAATATCTGCAAGTCTTCCTGCGTCATGTGCACGCAATGGTATGCGCCGCCGCCATAGTTGAATATGCCGTGGCTGTCTATCCATTGGGTGGGGGTGAGGCCGGTGCGCGCGATGCACTCGTCCACCTCGCGCCTGCTTTCGCTGCAATGGGTATAGACGGGGGCCTTGCGCCGGTTGATCATGCTGCCGATCTCGGATAGTAGCTCGGGCGAGCAGGTATATTCGGCGTGGAAACCGAACTGGGCGCTGATGCGTTCATGCAGATTGTTGAAATAATCGTAGTCCCTTTCCGCCTGCTCGATGCTGCCGCCAAAGCTGTTCAGCGCACCGACGATAACGGTTCTCATGCCGCTGTCGATGGACGCGCGGGCATGCTCGTGCGGGAACATGTACATATCCATGTTGGCGGTGATGCCGCCCGACAGGTACTCCAAAATCGCAAGGTAAGAGAACCAGTATACGTCTTCGGCATTCAGTTTGGCCTCCAGCGGGAAAACCTGCTTGTGCAGCCAATCCAGCAGCGGCATGTCGTCGGCATAGCTGCGCAGGAAGGTCATCGCGGAATGGGTATGGGCGTTTTTGAACCCCGGTAGCACCAGATTGCCCATAAGGTCGATCTCCCGATCGAAATGAATATCAGAGGGCTTCCCGGGGCCCACATAGGAAACCCGGTTGCCCTCTACCCAAAGCTCACCGCTGATGATATCTTCGCTGCCATTCTCCATCGTACAGATACGGCCGTTAAAAAACCGTGTGTTCATATGTCGCACCTCCGCTGATAATTAGCGTTTGCCTCTGTCGTAGATTTCACCCAGCGCTCTGGGCGCACGGTTCGATTTGCTGAAAAACGCCAGCAGCAGCAATGTCAGGATATACGGTATGGTCATGGCCAGGTCCGTTACGCTGGAGGACATCTCCAGCGCCTTGACGAGCTGGTAGGCGCCGCTGCGGGCAAACCCGAACACCAGGCAGGCGCCGAAGGTGGGAAGTATATTCCAGTTGCCGAATATCAGCGCGGCGATGGCCAGATAGCCCGCTCCGAAGTAGATGGAAGGGGAGAAGTTCGTTGATATGGAGTACGCAAAGCACATGCCGCCGATGCCGCTGAGTGCGCCCGAGATGACCACGGCCCAGAAGCGTACCCTTTCGACGTTAACGCCGGCTGCTTCCACCGCCTGGGGGTTGTCGCCGCAGGCGCGCAGGCGCAGCCCAAAGCGGGTGCGGTAGAGCAGGTACCACATGACACCAAAGAGTATCAGGATCAATACCTCGAAGGGGTAGAAGTTCGTAAACACCGCGCCCAGTACGGGGATATCCGATAATCCCGGTATTGTGATACGCGGGGAAACGGAAAGCTGGAACTTGTTCGAGGACGTTCCGAAAACGCTCATATTGATCTGATTGGTTAAAAAGCCGGTGAGCGCTACCGAAAGGATGTTGATGACGACGCCGCTGATCACCTGATTGGCCCTGAATTTGATGCAGAGCAACGCGTGCAGCATGGCGTAGATGCCGCCGCCGATTACGGCGAACAGGAAAGCGAAAGCCATGGGGGCGTTCGAACCGGCGGCAAAGCTGTCTCCGAACAACGCTACGAAAAGTCCGCCCACAAAGGCGCCCATTCCGAGCATTCCTTCCAGCGCAAGATTCGTAATGCCGCTGCGCTCAGAGTAGATGCCGCCAATAGCGATTATCAGCAAGGGGAGCGCATAGGACAGCCCATCAATGATTACAAGGTTCATACTTTTCCCCTTTCCGATCTTTTTGCATGACTGGTGCTTAGCTTCAGGTCTACTTTATACTTGATGTAAGCGCGGCATGCGGAGAACAGCAGTATCATGCCGATAATCAGCGATGATATCTCCTGACGCACGCCCACGATGCTGCTCATGTAGGTGCTTCCTTTGGTCAGCGTGACGATCAGAGTGGAAGCGAATATGGCGCCCAGCGGATGGGAGTTGCCGAGCAAAGCCACCGCAATAGAGTCGAATCCCATGCTGGCCAGCGTGTTTGGCTGGATCGTGTTGTAGTAACCCAGGTAATAGGTGACCCCGGCGAGGCCAGCCAGTGCGCCCGAAAGCGTCATGCCCAAAAGTATGTTTCTTCCCACGCTGATGCCCGCGTATTTGGCGGCTTTAGGATTTAAGCCCACCGCTTTGATTTCGTAGCCCTGCCGGCTTTTGCTGAAGAGCAGGTAAATCAGGAACGCAGCCAGTATCGCCACGCCGAAGCAGAGCGGTATTCTGAATCTCAAATCATTTGCTTCGAAGTTGACAATGGTCAGCCGGGCGTCCGGGTTTATCGCCCGGCTCTGACGGGACACCGCATCCACGTAGCGCGTGTTGATAAAGAAACTCACCACGTACTGTATAATATAGTTTAGCATGATCGAGGTGACCACCTCGTTGATGTTGAAGCGGTGTTTCAAAAAGCCCGTAAATCCACCCACGATTGCGCCCATCACGACGCCGACGAGTATGACGAGGGGCCAAGCCAGTGCCGACGGAAGGCTGCTGTAGCCGATGAATATGGTGGCCATAAAGCCGGCAAGCAGCATTTGCCCCGATACTCCGATGTTGAACAGACCGGCCTTGAACGCCACGATCACCGCCAGCGAAGCAAAGAGCATGGGGGTCATCGCATCCAGAAACTCGGTGAAGTCGGTAAACATGTTTTTGTGCGCGGCATATGTGGCCTTGGGCAGCCAGCCGCTGCCCTGCAGAAGGCTTGTCACCGTGGTCAGCGGATTCTTGCCAATGAGCAGTACGACGATCGATATGGCGATTAGGCTGAACAGTATGGAGAGCAAGGGGATGGTGAGGAACTGCCACTTGCCGCCCAAAATCCGAAGCAGCCAAGATGCTTTCTGTTGCTTATTTTTTTTATCCATTGGTTTTCACTCCCATCATATATTCGCCGACCTCGTTTTTGCTTATCTTCGACGCTTCGGCAATGCGCAGCAGCTCGCCATTGTAGATGACGCCGATCGTATCGGCGCAGCTCATGATCTCGTCTAGGTCCAGAGATATCAGCAGCACTGCCTTGCCATTGTCGCGCTCTTCGATCATTTTTTCGCGGATGGCGGTGATTGCACCAATGTCGAGCCCGCGCGTAGGCTGAACAAATATGATAAAATCGGAGTCCTCGGAGATTTCTCTTGCGATAATGACCTTCTGCTGATTGCCGCCGCTCATGCTGCGCACGAGGGTATCGCCTCCGTTTGCGGCGCGAATATCAAACTTCTCGATGAGCTGATTGGCATAGTCGTAGCACTGCTGTTTTTGCAGCATGTTGCCCTTGCAGAAAGGCGGTTTGAAATAGTTCTTCATCACCAGGTTGTCTGTCAGCGTAAAGTCCAGTATGAGGCCCACGTTGTGCCGGTCCTCCGGCACATAGGACAGCCCGAGGGTATTGCGCTCGCGTATCTGGGCGTGGGTGATGTCTTTCCCCAGCAGCGTGATGGTGCCCTCGGTGGCTTTGGCGAGCCCCGCGATGGCATCGGCCAGGTCCACCTGTCCGTTGCCGGCGACGCCCGCGATGGCGAAGATTTCGCCCCGGTGTACTTCAAAGCTGACGTTCTTGACAACTTTTAGCTTTTCCTCGTTTTCAACGGTGAGATTGCTCACGCGCAATACGGTCTCACTGACTTTTGCAGGTTTCTTTTCGATCTCCCAGTTGATATCGTGCCCCACCATCATGAGGGCCATTTCCTTGGTGGATGTGGTGGCCACGTCCAGTATGCCCATCAGGCGGCCGTGATTGAGAACGGCGCATCGGTCGGCCACGCGCTTAATTTCCTCGAGCTTATGGGTGATGAGTATGATCGTTTTGCCCTTATCGCGCAGGTTGCGAATGATTTCAAGCAGATAGTCGATTTCCTGCGGCGTAAGCACGGCGGTGGGTTCGTCGAAAATCAGTATCTCAGCCTGCCGGTAGAGCATTTTTAAAATCTCTACGCGCTGCTGTTCTGAGACTTTCAGGTTCTTGATGACGCTGGTGGGTTTGACCTCAAGGCCGTAGGTTTTGGAAAGCTCCGCGATTTTCGCGTTGGCTCTGTTGAGGTCCACAGCCGGGAGAAACCCCAGGTTGCGTTTGATCGGCTCGATGCCCAGGATAATATTTTCGGTGACGGTATAATTGCTGACCAGTTTGAAATGCTGGTGCACCATGCCGATGTCCAGGCTGGCCGCCTTGGCGGGGGAGTCGATGTGCTCCAGCTTGCCCCGGACATAGATTTCGCCTTCATCCGGCTGGTACAGGCCAAAGAGCATGCTCATGAGCGTGCTTTTC
>JBMNOT010000166.1:0-4735 GCA_050943225.1 Christensenellales bacterium
TTCTTCGTCCGCGTCGGTGCACTCCATCGCCTGAATGAAAAACCTGTTCGGACATTCCCTGTTCCCGATTTTGATCGGGCTGAGCAATACTTCCTTGTAACGATCCATTTGCATTTCCCTCTTTTCATCATAGTTTATTTACATAAGTTATCTTCTCTGGGAAATTGACCGCGCCGGATGCATAAAAACATGAATTTTTAAATGTTACACGCTGTCAGAATGGCAATCAGCAAAATGCATAAAGTTGATTATCCTCCATGTTAGTATGATAATTTATTCTTTTGAACGTGTCAATAATTAATATTGATTCATTTTAGCGCTTGGCTTTGCGCTCTGCCATCATTGTTATATTTTTAACTTTTTTTGCTCAGTGATACCACACAAAAACTGCTTTAAAAAAAATGTTGCAATTAGTCCGTTCACCATATAAAATACTATTGGAACGTATCATATTTTTGCGAGGTCTTGTAAATCATGACATCCATACAAGCAGCCAAGCTGATTGACATCAGCGCTGTGCGGATCCACCATTCTCTGTCAGACATCAAGGAAATGGTCGATATCGCCCGCCGTTACCGGTTTGTCAATGTGCACACGCTGCCGTGCTGGACAAAAACGGTCAGCGAAATGCTGAAGGACGATCCGGATATCCGGGTGGGCGCGCCCGTTGGCTTCCCCGGCGGCGGCCATAAAACCAAGGTCAAAATGCTGGAGGCGGAGCAGTTGATAGAAGACGGTGTCCAGGAGATGGACATCGTGATGAATGTTGGTATGTTCAAAAACCGCGAATTCGGCTATGTCACAGGCGAGCTCAAGCAGATCATCGCGCTGGCTCCCGAAAGCGTGCTGGTCAAGGTGATCATCGAGCTCAACTGTCTTGACGACAGCGAGATAGCCGATGCGTGCAATATCGTCATCGATAGCGGTGCGGACTTTCTGAAGACAGGAACCGGCTGGGTTCCCGGCGACGCCAACATCCCGCGCATCGCGCGCATCAAGGACTTAACCCGCGGCAAGGTCAAGGTGAAAGCCGCCGGCGGCATCCGCACGCGTGAAGAGTTTGATAAACTGCTGTCCCTCGGAGTCGAGCGTTTCGGCATTAACCTCATGTCGGCATTGTCCATCGTGGAGAGTTTCAACCAGGAGTAATATATCATGAATAAAAAAGATCTGATTATCGCTTATGACTTGGGAACAGGCGGTATCAAGGCGTCGCTGTTCGACCTTGAAGGCCATTCCCTTTGCGATACTTTCAGCCAGTATGACGTCGTATACACCGGCAGCGATTTTCACGAGCAGGCTCCGGACGTCTGGTACGACGGCATCTGCAGCACAACCCGTCTGCTGATTGAAAAGAGCGGTGCTGACCCGCAGAGCATCGTGGGCTTGTCCATCTCCGGCCACTCGCTCGGCGTGGTGCCGGTGGATAAAAACGGCAAGCTGCTGCGGGCCATGACGCCCATCTGGAGTGATACCCGCGCCAAAAAGCAGGCTAAAGAGTTTTTCAGCAAAATTCCCTACGAGGAATGGTACACCAAAACGGGCAACGGTTTCCCCGCCGAATGCTATTCCGTATTCAAGATGATGTGGTACCGGGACAACGAGCCCGAAATGTACGCCAATACATATAAAATTCTCGGCTCAAAAGACTACTGCAACCTGCGCCTTACCGGCCGGATGTGCACGGACCATTCTTACGCGTCGGGCAGCGGCGTCTACGACCTGCTGAAAAACCGGTACGACGAAGACTACATTGCGGCTTCCGGCCTGCGTCGGGACCTGTTCCCGGAAATCGTGCACTCCCACGACGTCATCGGCACCCTGACGCCGGAGGCGGCGGCCGATCTGGGCCTGTCCACCAAAGTCAAAGTGGTGGCGGGCGGCGTGGACAATTCGTGCATGGCGCTGGGCGCGCGCGGCATCGAGAACGGCCGGGCGTACATATCGCTGGGCTCTTCTTCTTGGATCGCCGTCATCAGCGACAAGCCGCTGGTGGACGTTGAGAAAAAGCCGTTTATATTCGCCCACGTCATCGACGGCATGTACGCCTCGGCGACCAGCATATTCGCCGCCGGTTCCAGCTTCCGCTGGGTGCGCGACGTGCTGTGCTTCGACCTGGTAGAGAAGGAAAAAGCCGGCCTCATCCCCGACGCTTACGTCGCGATGAACGAGCTAGCCGCTCAGTCTCCCATCGGCGCCAACAACCTGCAGTTCAACCCCAGCCTCGCGGGCGGCGCCATAATCGAGCAGAGCCCCAATATCGTCGGCGGTTTTGTCGGCCTTCAGCTGTCGCATACCCGCAGCGACATGATACGGGCAGCGCTGGAAGGCATCACTTACAACCTGTGGTACGCGATGACCGTGCTGGAAAGCTGCGGCGTATCCGTTCCCGAGCTTTTGATGGTGGGCGGCGGCGCCAAGAGCCCCTTCTGGCGGCAGATGTTCGCGGACGCGTTCAACAGAAACATGATCAAAACCAACGTGGACCAGAACGCCGCTTCGCTGGGAGCCGCTGCGCTCGCGGCGTACGGCCTCGACCTTTGGAAAGACTACACAGCCATTGACAGAGCGCATGAGCTCCAGAGCATAGAAAAACCCGACAAGGCCCGCGCGGAGCTTTACCGGCCGCATTACGAGATGTCCCGCTACATCGCGAGCTGGCTGGCACAGACGGGCGACAAATTAGCAGCAGGAAGGTAACGTCATATGAAACTCAAAGCGATCGATCATATCGCCGTTTTCACGGCGGATATCAACGAATCCGTCAGGTTCTATACCGAGGTTCTCGGGCTGACGGAAACAAAGCGCGTGCCCAATGGCGACAGCGTGCTGGTTTACATGAAAGTCAACGATACCAGCGCGATCGAGCTGTTTGACCACGAGAAAGAGATCACATACAGCGAGCATTCGCCGTCCTCCTCAGGCGTGGCGCATATTTGCCTCAGCGTCACCGACATTGAAGAGTGGAACGAACACCTTAAGAAACACAACGTGGAATTTACTTTGCCGCTGTGCGCGCTCGAACACCTCGGCAAAAAGGTGCTGCTTTTCAAAGATCCGAACGGCGTTGTGATCGAGCTTTCCGAAGACCTTTAGCGATAGAAGAATGTAATGGGAGGAGCTAAGAAGAGACGCAATGGCTAAATTGTTAGAGATGAAAAATATCTCCAAGAGCTTCTACGGCGTCCCGGTCTTAACGAACGTCAACTTCAGCGTGGACCGCGGCGAAGTGATTGCTCTTTGCGGCGAAAACGGCGCGGGCAAATCGACGCTGATGAAGATCCTCGCCGCAATCTACAGATATGACGAAGGCGAAATCCTGCTGGATGGCGAGCCGCTGCCGCATCATATACAGCCTCTGGAAATGCAAAAGCGCGGCGTTTCCATGATCCATCAGGATCTCAACCTAATGGAGCATCTCACCGTTGCCCAAAACATATTCCTCACCCGTGAACCGCTGGGCAAAAGCGGCCTCATCAACTACCGCAAGATGAACGCCGAAGCCAAAAAGCTGCTGGAATCGCTCGGGCAGGACAATATCAGCCCCACCGCCCTGGTGGGCACGCTGAAAACGGCGCAGAAGCAGATGGTCGAAATCGCCAAGGCCATTTCCTTCAACCTGAAAGTGCTGATTATGGACGAGCCAACCGCTATGCTGACGCAGAGGGAAACCGACATACTATTTGATCTCATCCGCAAGCTCGCCAAACAGGGTATCGGCATCATCTATATTTCGCATCGTCTCAAGGAAATCAAAGAGGTCTGCGACAACGTGACCATACTGCGCGACGGCATGTTCATTGTCAGCAAGCCGGTTTCCGAGGTGACCGAGCAGCAGATCGCCAACTACATGGTGGGCCGCGAGGTGAGCACTTCTCAGGCGTCGGATTATATCGACGATTGCAACGACATCGTGCTGGAAGTCCGCAATGTATCCGATTCGCTGCTGAAAAACGTCAGCTTCAAGGTCTGCCGCGGCGAGATCGTGGGCTTCTCCGGACTTGTCGGCTCCGGCCGGTCCGAGCTGATGGAAGTTATCTTCGGTATCCGCAAGCCGAAAACCGGCGAGATTTACCTCAACGGCAGGAAAATCGTCAACAAAAAACCCGTCCATGCCATAAAAAGAGGCATCGGCTTCGTGACGGAAGACCGTCAGAAAACCGGCGTGGTCATCAAGCGCAGCGTCCGGGAAAACATTAACCTGATCGACCAGGTGAAGAACAAAGGCTACTTTAACAGCGCCCGCAAGCACAAGGCCAACGCCGACGAGATGATCAAGCGTCTTAACATCCGGTGCGCCAGCCAGACGCAGCTGGTCAGCAACCTCTC
This sequence comes from Christensenellales bacterium, assembly GCA_050943225.1. GTDB lineage: Bacteria > Bacillota > Clostridia > Christensenellales > SZUA-584 > SZUA-584. Next base: position 4,330 of record JBMNOT010000166.1, read on the forward strand.
CGGCGGCAATCAGCAAAAGATCGTTCTGGCCAAATGGCTGCTCGTGGATCAGGACATCCTGATTCTCGACGAACCCACCCGCGGCATCGACGTGGGTGCGCGTGAAGAAATCTATGCCATCATCAACGAGCTTTCAAAAAGCGGCAAGACCATTATCGTGGTCTCCTCGGATTTGACCGAGGTTCTCAACATCTGTCAGCGCGTTATCGTCATGCATGAAGGCATGATCAAAGGCGAACTCACACACGATGACAGAACGGAAGAGAAAATAATGTCGTTTGCAACGAATGCATGTTAGTGATTTGGAGGAGAATCTATGAGCAACGAAAATGTGAGCAAAAAATATCTCGATGGCATCAAGCAGATATGGAGCAAATACAGCATCATGTTTGTATTCATCATATTG
>JBMNOT010000167.1:0-4713 GCA_050943225.1 Christensenellales bacterium
TGCACTTGCAGGGAAAAAGCAGTGTTCAAAAGGTCTTGAGCCGCATAAAATAGCGGTAACCGAAGCGAAATTGGACACGCCGGTTCCGCATGGCCGGTACCGAAAGCGGGTGCACTCGGCACCGCGAATCATGATTTGTGCTTGGAGTGGAATATGCAGGAGAGTACCGTAAAAGAAACCAAAAAGAATACGGATGCGGCGAAAAAGACGGCAGCCAGAAAGGCAGCCTCCAAGACCGGGACAGCAAAGTCCGCCAAAGCGGGCACTGCCAAGACTGCGCCGAAAAAAGTGTACGACCTTGTGATCGTGGAATCTCCCGCGAAGGCCAAGACGATAAGCCAGTTTCTGGGCAGCGGCTACAAGGTACAGGCCAGCGGTGGGCATGTGCGTGACCTGCCCAAGAGTACGCTGGGCGTGGACATCGAGAACGATTTTGAACCGAAATATATCCAGATACGCGGCAAAAAAGACATCATATCCGCAATGAAGACGGGCGTTTCGGGCGCGCGCCATATCTATCTTGCCACCGACCCTGACCGCGAAGGCGAGGCGATATCCTGGCACATCGCGCAGATGCTGGATGTGGACCCGGATCAGATCAGCCGCATCGAGTTCAACGAGATCACCAAGAGCGCGGTGACCAGCGCGCTTCAGCACCCGCGCAAGCTGAATCAGGATCTCATCGACGCGCAGCAGGCGCGGCGCGTGCTGGACCGGCTGGTGGGCTATAAGCTGTCGCCGCTGCTGTGGCGCAAGGTGAAAAAAGGCTTATCAGCTGGCCGTGTGCAGTCGGTGGCGGTGCGCATCATCTGCGACCGCGAGGAAGAGATCAATTCGTTTGTGCCTGAAGAATACTGGACCATCACCGCGGTGCTCCAGAACGCGGCCGGCGCGCAGGAGTTTGAAGCCAAATTCTACGGCCGGGGCGGCAAAAAGCTGGAGCTTAAGAATAAGGTACAAACCGACGAGATTTTAAAGGCGCTGGACGGCAGGGAATATGTCGTCACGTCCATCAAGAAGGGCATAAAGAAAAAGAACGCCCCGCCGCCGTTCACAACGAGTTACCTGCAGCAGGCCGCCGCGAGCGCTTTAGGGTTTACTGCGAAGCGCACAATGATGGTGGCGCAGCAGCTCTATGAAGGCGTGGAAATCGGCGAGCACGGCCCGGTGGGTCTGGTGACGTATATCCGCACCGACTCCCCCCGCGTGTCGGACGAAGCGCTGGCCGCGGTGCGCGAGCATATACTCAAGAATTACGGGCCGGACTACCTGCCCGAGAAGCCCAACACTTTTAAAAAATCGCAGAAGGCGCAGGACGCGCACGAGGCCATCCGCCCGTCGCACATGGAATTGACGCCGGATTCGCTGAAGAAAGTACTGTCCAGAGACCAGTACCGGCTCTACAAGCTGATATATTCCCGGTTTGTCGCCAGCCAGATGACGCCGTCCGTCTCCGAGACGATGTCGGTGACCATCGATGCGGGAGACTGCACGTTCAAGGCGACCGGATCGCACATGATATTCAAGGGCTATACCGCGAGCTTTTCCGCCGAGGACGACGACAACAAGGACAGCATACTGCCGCCGCTCAAAGAAGGCGAGGTATGCCTGCTGAAGTCCCTAAACCCCAAGCAGAATTTCACGCAGCCGCCCAGCCGCTACACCGAGGCGACGCTGGTACGCGCGCTGGAGGAGAAGGGCATCGGACGGCCGAGCACGTACGCGCCCATCATATCTACGATACAGGAACGGCGCTACGTCGAGAAGGAAGGCAAGTCGCTAAAGCCCACGGAACTCGGCATCATCGTCAACAACATGATGAAGCAGAAGTTCCCCGACATCGTGGACGTGGAGTTTACGGCGGACCTGGAGAGCAAGCTGGACGATATCGAAAGCGGCGGTAAGGAATGGAAGAAGCTGCTGCGCGATTTCTACGCACCGTTTGAGCAGACGCTGGAGGAGGCGGAAAAGAGCATCGAGCGCGTGGAGCTGCCGGAGAAGGAATCCGACGTGGTGTGCGAGAAGTGCGGCCGCATGATGGTGTATAAGGACGGGCGCTTCGGGCCGTTCCTGGCCTGCCCCGGCTATCCTGAGTGCCGCAACACCAAGCCGGTGGTGAAATACATCGACGCGCCGTGCCCCAAATGCGGCAAGCGCATCGTGGAGAAGCGCTCCGTCAAGACCCGCAAGACGTTTTACGGCTGCGAGGGCTATCCGGACTGCGACTTCGTGTCGTGGGATATGCCCATTGCCGAGAAGTGCGAAGCGTGCGGCTCTATGATGGTGCTGCACCGGCTGTCGAACGGCAGCAGCTTCAAGAAGTGCTCCAACCCGGACTGCGTGAAGAACCAGAAACGCAAAGCAGATGGCAGCGGAGAGTAGAGTTATCGTCATCGGCGCGGGTCTGGCGGGCAGCGAGGCGGCCTGGCAGATCGCAAAGCGCGGCATAAAGGTGCGGCTTTTTGAACAGAAACCGATCAAACGCTCGCCCGCGCACAAGTCGGACGGCTTTGCCGAGCTGGTGTGTTCCAACTCGCTGCGGGCTGCGGACATCCATAGCGCGGTGGGCCTTTTAAAGCAGGAAATGCGCGAGCTGGATTCGCTGGTGATGCGTGCGGCGGACGCCACGCGGGTACCCGCAGGCGGCGCGCTGGCGGTGGACCGCGAGGTTTTTTCGGCCTATATCACGGAAACTCTTGAGCAGCATGAGAATATCGAGGTCGTGCGCGGCGAGGTGACCTCGCTGCCCGACGAAGGAATTATAATAGCGGCCCCGGGGCCGCTGGTGGAAGGCGCTTTGGCGCAAGCCATCAGCGAGCTGGCGGACGGCTTTTTGTCATTCTTTGACGCGGCGGCGCCCATCGTGACGGCGGAATCCATCGATATGGGCAAAGTCTATTTCGCGTCGCGGTACGGCAAGGGCAGCGGCGATGATTATCTCAACTGTCCAATGAGCAGGGAGCAGTATCACGCGTTCTGGGAGGCGCTGACTACGGCTGAGACCGCTGAGCTGCATGGCTTTGAGGACGACAAGGTGTTTGAGGGCTGCATGCCGGTGGAAACGATGGCGCGGCGCGGTGTGGATACGCTGCGGTTCGGGCCGATGAAGCCGGTGGGGCTGACGATGCCGGACGGCACCAGGCCGTACGCGGTGGTGCAGCTTAGGCGGGAGGACAGAGAAGGGCGGCTGTATAACCTTGTCGGTTTTCAGACGCATCTCAAATTCGGGGAACAGCGGCGCGTATTTCGCATGATACCCGGCCTGGAGAACGCGGAATTCGCGCGATATGGCGTGATGCACAAGAACGCGTTTGTCAGCGGCCCCAAAGTGCTGAACCGGTATTACGAGTGCAAAAAGCGGCCCGGGCTGTATCTTGCGGGGCAGATTACCGGCGTGGAAGGGTATGTGGAGAGCGCGGCTTCCGGGCTTCTGGCGGCGCTGTGCGCCGTGTGCGGCGTTCTGGGGCGACCGAGGCCGGACTTTTCGCGGGATACCGCGATGGGCGCACTGGCTGCCTATGTGTCCGGCTATGCCGGGGCGGATTTCCAGCCGATGAATATCACATACGGCCTCATCAATACGGTAGAGGCAAAATCCAAGAGCGATAGAAAAAGAATGGTGGCCGAGCGGGCGCTGGCGGAAGTGCGCCGCATTGTGGCGGAAATGTCGGGCGCGAAATATGGCGCAGGGCACTATTGTCCTTTTCCGTTAAGCAATTGATGCCAGAAGTGATATTATCGTAGTATAATGCAATCAGACTGGGCTTATTGGCGCGAGCCTTAGGCCCTTGAGAAAAGGAGCAGCGTTATGATGGAAGCGACTACGATCGTCGCGGTGCGGCGCAATGGGCAGTGTGCCGTTGCGGGCGACGGGCAGGTGACGTTCGGACAGAATACGATCATGAAACACAACGCCAAAAAGGTGCGGCGGCTGTACGGCGATAGGGTTGTCGTGGGCTTTGCCGGCTCGGTGGCGGACGCGTTCACGCTGTGCGAGCGGTTCGAGGCCAAGCTGGAGCAGTACAGCGGCAGCCTGCAGCGCGCTGCGGTGGAGCTGGCGCAGGAATGGAGAAGCGACAAGATACTGCGCAAGCTGGAAGCCATGATGATCGCGGCGGATAAGGAAGAGCTGCTGGTGATATCGGGCAGCGGCGAGGTGATATCGCCGGACGACGACGTCGCGGCCATAGGCTCTGGCGGCATGTACGCCATGGCCGCAGCCAAAGCCCTGAAGGAGAACACCGATCTTTCGGCAAAGGAGATCGCTGTCAAGGCCATCACCATCGCGGGGCAGATTTGCGTGTTCACCAACGACCGCATCACGGTGGAGGAGGTGTGATATGTCGCATCTGACGCCCAGGCAGATCGTCGAAGAGCTGGATAAATACATCATCGGGCAGGACGAAGCGAAAAAGGCGGTGGCCATCGCGCTGCGCAACCGGTACCGCCGCCGCAAGCTCGACAAGGAGATGCAGGACGAGATCACGCCCAAGAACATCATCATGGTGGGCCCCACGGGCGTGGGCAAGACGGAGATCGCCCGGCGCATCGCCAAGCTGATGAACGCGCCGTTTGTCAAGGTGGAGGCCACGAAGTTTACCGAAGTGGGCTATGTGGGCCGCGACGTGGAGTCCATGGTGCGCGATTTGGTGGAGGCGTCCATCCGCATGGTGAAGACCTCCAGGCGCGAGTCGGTGATGGAGCAGGCGCAGC
>JBMNOT010000168.1:0-4656 GCA_050943225.1 Christensenellales bacterium
GATGGTGTACCAGAACTGCCAGTCGCGCTTCAAAATGATCATCACCATGTCGCCTTTGCCGATGCCCAGTGACGATAAGTAGTTCGCGGCCTTGTCGGACAGGCGCTTCATATCCGCAAAGCTGAATAAACGCTTTTCGCCGGCGTCATTCGTCCAGTACAGCGCGGTTTTTTCCGGCTTGGTCTTCGCCAGCTCGTCCAGCACGTCGTAAGCGAAGTTAAACCGCTCCGGCACGTTGATTTTGAAATTCTTGTGGAAATCCTCGTACGAGGAAAAATTTGCCTGAGCGTATTTTTCAAATATCCGCATAAGCGTCCCCCTCTACTTGGCGATGACGGCGAGGAACCGGCATGGGCCGCCCTCCGCCTGCATCGCGTGTTTGTGTTTCGCGTCGTAGTAAACGGCGTCGCCCGCCTCCATTTTGATAGCCTGGTTGTCGATATACAGCATCATCGAGCCCTCCAGCACGTAGTCGAACTCGTGGCCCTCGTGCGAGTGCATGTGCGTGCGCGCCTCCACGTCTTTGGGATCCACCGTCACGATGAACGGCTCCATCTTCTTGTTCTTGAAGATGGGGGCGAGGTGCTCGTATTTGTATTCCTTGCGGCGCTCCATAAACAGCCCCTGACCCTTTTTGATGAACGAGCAAACGGAAAGGCGCGGCGTTTCGCCCGTCATCAGGTCCACAATGTCCACGCCCAGCCGGCCTGCCGCCGTGTACAGGAACGAGAAGGAAAAGTCGTTTATGCCCGTCTCGTATTCGAGGTATTCCGCTTCGTCCATACCGACTGCCTTCGCCATCTCGGCAGGGGAAATGTCCAGAATCTCACGCAGTGCTTTCAGGCGCTCGGCAATCAGTTTCAGCCTTTCATCCATGTTCGTTCACTCCTTTGCGATTTGTTTCTCAGTTCGGACAAATAAAAAACTCCGCCCCCGATATGGAACGAAGCATGCTCCGCGATACCACCCAAATTGGCCGCCAAAAACCGGCCCTCCTCAATCAGGCTCCAACAAGCCCGCTGCGTGTAACGGTGCAGAACCCGTCTGACTCCTACCTGTCGGAGCCGCCGCTCGGAAGTGATAGCCAGCTACACAGCCGCCGCCCCGTTTCCACCCTCCGGGGCTCTCTGTGGTTGGCTTGTGTGCCGCCGCGTCTTCGTCATCGCGTTTATGACGCCTGTGAATAATTAAAATCATACTAACATGGCAGTACGCGATTGTCAATTACAGAATTGTTTCATCATTTTTTGCCTTATGCGCCGGTGCCGGAGGGAGAGGAGGCCTGCTGCTGAGCGGGCTGCTGTTTTTTGTGCAGACCCCGGGCTTTTCCCACGATGAGCACCAAAAGCGGCAGCAGGAACTCGAACAGTGCCCACAGTATGGCGGACGTTTCCCGGCTCTCGGAGGCATGGACCACCGACGTGGGAAACACGAAAAACGAGTACCCGATGATCAGCGCGCCCAGCATCAGCACCAGCGGGTGGTAGCGCTTCAGGCCGAGCAGCTGGGCTATCGCCAGCACGGATACGTAGAACAGCACGCAGATTTTGAAAAACAGCAGCACGACCAGCACGATGGCAAACAGGATTTCTATGCGGTTGAGGTCCAGCACGCGGGCAAGGCGCAGCGTTTCAAACGAGGGTATCGCAAACAGCGGGCCCACTTTGCCCAGCACGGCGATATCCCGCGCGCTGATGGACACCAGCGTGGCGCCGCCGATCAGAAAGCCGCCCAGCAGATAAACGCCCTTTCTCTTTTTGCCTTCCTCCACGTAAGGGCCGATCATCAGCATCACCACCAGCTCCCCCAGGGGGATAGAGGTGGTGACGTTGACGCCCTGGATGTACTGGACGGGCTCCTGCGCCATGATGGGAAGGAAATGGTTGAAGTCCATCAGCTCCAGCGTCAGGAGTATCGTCAGCACCACGAGCAGTATGGCCATCAGCGTGTATATCGGCGCGTAGCGCGTGACCACCTTGAGGCCTTTGGACACCGCGTAGGCGCACAGCAGCGCGCACAGCGTGATGACGACGATGACGGGCGTTTCCACCAGTATGATATGGCGTATGAACTGGCCGAAGTCCCGCAGATTCAGCGTCGACAGCGTCACAAAAAACCAGATGAACAGCAGCGACACCACAGTGCCCAGCGGCTTGCCCAGCGAGGTCAGCGTGATCTGAATAAGGTTCTGGCCGGGAAAACTCTTCATCAGCGCGCTGTACACCAGCAGATACGGCAGGGCGCAGATCATGCCGAACAGTGTCATCAGCCAGGAATCCTGCAGGGTGACGGGCGCGATGAAAGAGGTGAGCAGCGCAGACGACTGCAGGAAACAGGCTGCGGTAAACATGAATTGAAACGGCGTGATGCGCTCCGGCTCCAGACTCATAACGTTCCTCCCGAATGGATTATTTCAGCGGCGGGTAATTAAGGCCGATGCTTTTCATCAGCTGGCCCACGATAACAAGAGGGCTCTTTAGAATCACTCCCGACGCCGTGATCAGGCATATCGCCATGATGCCTGCGAACAGCAGCGTGATGAATGCCGATTTCCACTTGGACTCGGTTTTATACACCTGCCTGAGACTGAAATAGGATATAAGCCCCAGTAGTATCAGCGCCACGAATACCATGATTAAGCCGCTTCCTTCCTTTCAAGCGTGATATGCGGCAGGCGGCGCGATCCGGCCTTCGCGCCGTCAGTCTTCCCCCTTCATCGTCAGCGCGGAGGATATCTTGCCGGACTCCAGCAGCACGCCTTCCGCCGAGATGTTGAGCACCGTTTCGGGATATATGTCCGGCCATTCGGGCTTGATCTGCTCCCACAGCTTGGGGTCGGTGCGGCTCACGGAGCCGCCGACGCCGAAGATATCGGCGTTGAGCGCGAACGACTTCTCGAACGCTTTCGAGATGAGCGCGACAATTTGTTCCACCGCCGCCTTCTCCAGCTTGTCGAAAACGCCGTCCAGCGATTCGCCTTCAAAGCCGGAAATCTCCGCTATCGAGAGCGCGGCTTTCACGGAAACGTCTGCATTGACGCGGTCGCCCGTCCAGGACGTTTTCAGCGAGGCGGTGGACTGGCTGACGTACAGCATCGCGGCGCCGTCTTCGGTTGCGACCTCCAGCAAGCCGCTGTGGACGGGGCCGGCGCCCAGCGCGTACCCCATCTTCTCGTCCCTGTCCAGATACCCCACCAGCTTGTCCGACACGAGCACGGCGCTGCCGTTGATGAATATCTCCGTGACGCCCAGCTCGTCGGTGAGGCACACGCTGGGCACCACCAGCGCCGTGGAGGCGTCCAGCAGCGCGGCGGTCACGTGCAGCATGTTGACAGCCAGCTTGGGGGAGAGGTTCTCCTGTTCCTGCATCATCCGCGCCAGGGCGGTGGCCGAAATCGGCTCCTGTACCAGCTCGACCTGCAGTATGTCTTTAGCCGGGCACTGGGAGATAACCACCCATACGTCCATCCGCGTTTCATGATAGCGCAGGAACACGTCCAGCAGCGGGCGGATGCCGCGAGAAGCCTGATCGTGGCAGATGACGATGATCTCGTTCTGGTGCAGGTAGAGCTCGCGGTTGTTCACCAGCAGGATCTCCTCCATCGCTTCCAGCACGTTACTGCCGGTGGCGTCCAGCAGCAGGAACGGCTTCTCCGGCTCCGTTTCCCTTTCCACAATCTTGCGTATCTGGACGGTGACGTCGTACTGCCCCGGGTTCTGCCCCGCGTCCACCCCGATGCCCGACACCAGCGACAGCGTGTTGATCTCGCGCGCGTCCCAGCAGCCGCCCGGCACGAGGGCAAGCAGCAGCGTAATGAGACACAGAAGCGCAGCGCGCAGCTTAGGCATTTTGCGTTCCTCCCGGTGCGCCGCCCTGGGGCGGGGGTTTGGTGGTGCGGCGCCGCGTGATATCGCCTGCCGCGATGTCGGTGGGGCGCTGGTGCATCATCCACAGCGGCATGCGCACGTATATATCCTGCTGCTCGCGGGAGTACGTGATGCCCGCAAAATAGGGCACGCCGAAAGACGTCAGCGTGGCGAGGTGTATCAGCATGCCCATAAACACCAGCGCAATGCCGTATCCGCCGAGAATGGACGCCGCTACCATGGAGATGAGCCTCAGAAACGCCGCCGACTCCACCTGGTCCGGCACCACGAAGCCGGCCACGGCGGTGATGGCGATGGTGATCACCATGGGCGCGCCCACGATGCCCGCGGATACCGCCGCTTCGCCCATGATGAGGGCGCCCACGATGCTGATGGCCGAGCCTACCGGACGCGGCAGCCGGACGCCCGCTTCGCGCAGCACTTCGTAGGCGAACACCATGATGAGCGCCTCGATGAACGCGGGGAACGGCGTGCCTTCGCGCGAGGCGGCGATGGTGACCAGCAGCGTGGTGGGAATCAGTTCCTGATGGAACGTCGTCAGCGCGATATACACGGCGGGCGCGTACGCCGCGACAACGTAAGCGAAAAACCGGAGTATCCGGGTGGCGGACGCGTAAAACGTGCGGACGTAGTAATCTTCCGAGGTCTGAAAGCTCTCGATGAACAGCTTGGGCACCGTCAGCACGAAGGGCGAGCCGTCCGCGATGATGGCGACGCGGCCTTCCAGTATGCGGCCCGCCGCCACGTCCGGCTTCTCGGTGTATGCGAC
>JBMNOT010000170.1:0-4616 GCA_050943225.1 Christensenellales bacterium
AACTTGCCAAAGAAGGCATGGGTATCATTGTCACCAGCGGCGAACATCAGGAAATACTCAGGCTGTGTGACCGGGCTATTGTCATGTACCATGGTGAAGTCCGCGGCGAGCTGTCACGTGATGAAATATCTGAGGAAAACCTCATGATATTGTCAACCGGCGGACTGTTACATTAATACAAGGGAGAACGAAGAGACATGCAAAACAAAAACAATAAAGACAGCAAGGCTGTGAGCAAACAGCGGAGTAGTGTCGCGGCGATTAATAGCGCACGTATCAGCAGCTTTTTCAGTAACTATGGCATCATCGTTTTCACGATATTGCTGGTCATCGCCGCCACCATTATAAAGGGAAGCACCTTCTTTAACTGGAACAACCTGTTCAACATTCTGCGCAGCAACGCCACCATCGGCATTATTGCCTTTGGTATGGCATTTGTGATCATCTCGGGCAACATCGATTTGTCCGTCAGTTCGCAGCTGGTTGCGGTGTCCGCAGTCACGCTGACATTTGTGGACTTCGTCACGCCGGCGCTGGGTCCCGTGCTCAGCAGCGTAGCAGCGGTCATTGTCGGTATTGGAATGAGCTGCGCCCTGTCCGGCCTGGTGGGTGTGCTGGTCACCAAAGGCCGTGTCCCGTCGTTCATCGTGACGCTCGGCATGCAGTACATATACCGGTCGCTGTGCAGAGAATTCATGAGCGGCGGCGGCTTTACCACCAAATCGACCGCCTACCAGCAGATCTCGAATTACGACCTGTTCGGCGTTATCCCGATGCCCATCGTCTATTTCGCCCTGATGTTCCTGCTGTACTTCTATATCTCCAAATACACCAAGCTCGGCCGGCACATCTATGCGGTGGGCTCCAACGAGAAAGCGACGCGCCTATCAGGTGTCAACACGGATAACATCCGCATGATCGCCTTCGTTTTGCTCGGTTTTGCGGTGGGCGTCGCTTCCATTACGGAATCCTCGCGCATGGGCTCTATTAACTCCACCTCCTCCGGCGTGGGCTATGAGCTCAATGCCATCGCCATGGCGGTTATGGGCAGCATCGCGATGGAAGGCGGCAAAGGTAACATCGTCGGCGTGCTGTTTGGTATCCTCACGCTGGGCATCATCAACAACATACTCAACCTCATCGGCGTATCTCCGCAGATTGTGGACGCCATCCGCGGCCTCATCATCGTGCTCGCGGTGCTGCTGCAGCGCAAGGAGAAAGATCGCTGAGCCGCTTGCCTCTGGACAAATGCTTTTCAAAGGCCCCATGCATGCGTGGGGCCTTTTTGTTTGCCGAAATCTGCGGATTCAGCCTGCCTTGCCGGCACTGCAAAACATCTTCCCCTAATGCTTTTTCTGCAGTCAATTAACCGCATAAAAAAGCACCGGATAAAGTATCCGGTGCTTTTTATTCAGTATCCTTTGGCAGAGCTTAATCAAACACGATTACGTGCTTGATGCCCTGCGTCGCCTTGGCGTTTTCGAATGCGGTGAGAACATCGTCCAGCGGGTAGGTATGCGTGATGATGCTCTTGATATCCACCAGGCCCTTTGCCACAAAGTCCAGCGACTTTCTGAACTGCGCGATGCTGGAGCGGGTAGAACCCGTGAGGTACAGCTCCTTATAGTGCACCAGGTTGGTGTTGATCGGCACTGGCTGCTTGCTCTCCGGTATGCCTCCGAAGAAGTTGATACGGCCGCCGTAGTTCATCAACGGCAGCATCGCCGCCTGCACCGAGGGCACCGGACAGGCCGTGACCGCAATATCCAGCCCGCGGCCGCCCGTCTGCTCTTTAACAAATCCGGCGAGGTCGTCGCCGTGGTATGTCTTCAGATACGGGAACAGCTTGTTGCTGGCTTCGAGACGCTCCGCCGAAATGTCGTTAAGCATCACAATCGCCCCGGCCATGTGCAGCAGCTGCACGTGCATCAGGCCGATTGGGCCAGCGCCCACCACCAGCGCATATTCGCCCGGGTGTACGAAGAGCTTTGTGAAACCGTTGTACGCGCACGAGAGCGGCTCAATAACCGCCGCCTCAGCAAAGGACACGCCCTCGGGCATCAGCATCAGGTTGCCCCGGGCAATAGCGTCGGCGGGGATTTTCACGTACTCCGCAAACGCGCCGTCCATGTTGATGCCGAACGCACGGTAATCGTCGCACAGGTGGAACTTGCCGTCCACACAGCGGTCGCATATGCCGCAGCCAATGTTGGGCTGCAGGGCGACCTTCATGCCCACCTTGTAGAACGGAACCTTGCTGCCCACTTCCACGATGGTGCCCGCAAACTCATGACCCAGCGTCAGCGGATGGTCCGCGTCCACGCCGTTTTTGCCGTTGCCCCACATACGGATATCCGTCCCGCAGATCGCGGCGGCCCCGGTCTTTAAAAGCAATTCATCGGGCGCTATCTGCGGCTTCTCCGTCTCCACCAGCCGAATATCGTTGACGCCGAACAGCCTTAAGCTTTTCATCGTTGATTCCTCCTTTACAGGCGCACAACGTTGCCCGTCGCGATGGACTCGTTGCCCGCCTCCACAATCCTGACGGCCATCATGCCGTCGTATCCTGTCACCTTGGGCGTCGTATCGTTCCTAATGCACTCCACAAACGAGATGTCCTCCTCAAGGTACGCGTCAATGAATAGCGTCATCCAGCTCTTCACAAACGGCGTGCACGTGCCGTGCTCTACCGTGGTGCACTTGATGAAGTTCTCGTCTGTGCGCCCCACGCGCAGCACGCCCTTTGTGCCCACCAGCTCCACTTGCGCGTCATAGCCGTACTGGACGTACGCCTCGCCGTTGATGCTGAAATGGACGCCGTTTTTGAACGTACCGTTCATCACCACGCTGTCGTAATAATCGGGGTATTCATCGGCAACCTCCTTGTTGCGGAAGTTCCCCGCCACGGCGTACAGGGATTCTATTTCGCTGCCTGCAAACCAGCGCGTGCTGTCGATATCATGGCTGTTGAGCTCCGCGAGAATGCCGTTAGACTTCTTAAGGTCGTACATCCACTGGCGCGGCTTGCTGGGACCGCGCGTGCAGGAATTGATCATCACCAGGTCACCAATGGCTCCTTCGTCCAGCAGCTTCTTAGCCTGCTTAAAGCTCTGGTCGTGGCGGCGCATGAACCCGATCTGCAGTTTGACGCCGTTTTTTTCGCATGCATCGATCATCTCCTGGCATTCCGCCGTGTTCATAGCCATGGGTTTCTCGCAGAACACGTGCTTGCCCGCATTCGCACTGTCGATAACGATGCTCTTATGCAGGTCGGTGGGCGCTACCACCACCACAGCATCCACCGCCGGGTTCAGCAGCGCTTCCCGGTAGTCGGTATACCAGGCGGAGATGCCCAGCTTGTCCGCCGCACTGCGCGCAGCTTCTTCCACCACATCCGCCACAGCCACCATCTTTGCGCCCGGCACCCTGCTGCTGAAATTCCCAGCGTGTATCATGCCGGCGCGGCCACATCCTATCAAACAAATGCCTAAATCCTTTTTCACGGGTCTCTCCTTAAGTTTTATTCTTTGGTCTATTCTTCCCAGCCTGAAATCACAATTTTCCTAACTTCAGTATATATTGTTTGTTGTCATATTTCAAGCGTTTATTCTCATTTGTTGTGATTTGTTATTGATATTCTATCGTTTCCGACAATATAGCGGCTTTGGCCGTCGCAAAACGGTCTGACTCCTCCGCAGATACGTGGTTGTCAACCGCGGCCGATAAGGTCTATAATAGCAGGGTGCACCGGCCAGCGAGACGAGCCCGGTTTCCCCGGCGCAGGCGTGCACATCATCGCTGTCGAAAGGATAATTCAATATGCATGCTGATATCATCCGGCAAGGTGGAAGGCTGTTACTTAAAGATTTAAGCTGCGACTGCCCGCTCACCCACCAGACGCCCGAGATGGACATCTACATACGTCCGGACCTGGTAAACGAATGCGGCGCCTGCATACGCGAAGCGGGCCTTCCCGACCACGTACTGATCATCGCGGACAGTATCACGTTAGAAGTTGCCGCCCGGGCCGTCAAGGCCAACCTGGAGAAAGACGGCTTCGTGTGCGAGCTGTGTGTACTGCCGGGTGATAAAATCGAGCCCACGCCCCAAATGGCGGAATATATCACAGAGCACATCACGCCTGAAACGGAGTTGCTTTTATCCGTGGGTTCCGGCGTCATCACCGACCTCACGCGGCGCAGCGCATACCTTTCGGGAATACCGTTTGCTGTGTTTGGCACAGCGGCCTCGATGGACGGCTACACCTCCGTCACCTCTTCGATGATGGTCGACGGCGCCAAGGTGTCCATTTACGGCTGCGCCGCCCGTCTGCTGATGTTCGATACCGACATACTGGCTGCCGCTCCCAGGCTGATGACGGCGGCGGGCCTCGGCGACATGCTGGCCAAATACAACGTGCTGGTGGACTGGAAGCTGGGCAGCATGGTCAACAGCGAAGTATACTGCCCGCTGTGCGCGCATCTTCTCAAAACGGCGCTGGACCGTTGCCGCGACGCGATAGACGACATACTCGCCAGCACGCGGGAAGGGCTGGAGGTGCTGATCGAAGCGCTGATACTCGCGGGGCTCACCGTGCTCATCGTGGGCAACACGCG
>JBMNOT010000171.1:0-4600 GCA_050943225.1 Christensenellales bacterium
CGCGGCGGCTGAAGAACCTGCAGGAACGGTAGACGGGCTGCATATGCATGGGCTTCCAGAATGGGCGCGTCTCGATGTTCTCCGCAGCCAGCGCTTCGGCGACCGCGGCGGGAGATATGCCGCAGCCTTCCTCGATTACCATCACGGTGAGCCAGAAATTGGGCTCCGCCCCGGGGATAACCGGGTTGAAGCGCACCGGAAGGTCTGCCAATGCCTCTTTGTAGCGCCGGTATATCTCGCGGCGCTTCTCAACGTAGGCGGGCAGCGTCTCCATCTGACCGCGGCCAATGCCCGCGCAGATGTTGGACATCCGGTAGTTGTAGCCGATATCCTTGTGCTCGTAATAGGGAAGGGGCTCGCGCGCCTGCGTGGCCCAGTATCTCATTTTTTGTATGGCCTCTTGGCTGCGGGACAGCACTATGCCGCCCGACGAGGTGGTGATGATCTTGTTGGCGTTGAACGAGAGTATGCTGGGATCGCCAAAGGAGCCGCACATGGAGCCCTTGTACAAAGAGCTCAGCGCCTCGGCGGCGTCCTCGATCACCGGTACGCCGAACTCGGCGCAGACGGGCAGTATGCGGTCGTAGTTCGCGGGCAAGCCGTAGAGGTCCACAACGACCACCGCTTTGGGTATTTTATCCTTTTTCTTATAAAAAAGCAATGCGTCCGCCAAAAGCGCCGGGTCTATGCACCAGCTCTCCTGATCGCAGTCGATGAACACAGGCTCCGCGCCCTGATACACGATGGGGTTACAGCTGGCCGCGAACGTGACGTCGGCGCACAGCACGATGTCGCCGGGCCCGATCCCCAGCGACATCATCGCGAGATGCATCGCAGCGGTGCCGGAGGAGAGAGCAAGCGCGTGCGGCATTCCCACATAACGCTGTACTGCGTCTTCAAACGCGTCGATATTTTCCCCGAGGGGCGCTATCCAGTTGGTTGCGAAAGCCTGCTCGATATATCCCATCTCCCGGCCGTTCATGTGCGGCGGGGACAGATAAACCTTCTCGTTCAATTTCCCTACTTCCTTTATCGCAGTTCGCGAACCCGGTATAACGCAGTGCCGCGAACCTGGCCGCTGAAGCCGCGCCGCGTATGCGTTTTCACACATTCTATAGATAAACCGTTATCCACGGTTCAAACACGCCGCATTTTTGCTTCCGCCGAAAAAATTTACTTTATTTTACTGCATGGTATATATCGGTACAAGAGTTCCGGACTGTTTTTTTCGGCGCGCCTCTATGACATAAAAGGCTTAAAATCGGCGAAAAACGGCGATTTTGGCAGCAATATGCGGTGCCTTTTGCCCGAATAATGGTATTGCTTTTCTGCCAAAATAGAATCGAATTACACACGGGATTTTAAAGGGGGAACAGCGTATGCGAAAAGTGATTCTATTATTATCCGTGCTGGCAGTGATTGCTGCCGGCTGGTTTTTATATTTCAACAAAGGGGAAGCCCGCACGGCCGTAGGCGTGCATGAGGTGGATTACGGCGACCTTGCCAATACGCTGGAATTCTCCGGAGAAGTGGTTTGCACCAATATGTATAGCGTCATGAGCGAGACGGGCGGTACGGTATTAAACCTTTACGTAACGGAAGGCAGCCGTGTGAAGGTTGGAGATAAGCTGTTCGACCTGGATAGTTCCGCTGTGGAGGCGCAGCTTAAGGAAGCGCAGCTGAAACTGGAGGCGCTCAGCGACGCCGCCGCCCAGACCGTTATGGCGCCCCGGGCACAGGACACGCGGATGAGCAGGCAGCAGCAGGCCGCCATCGCGTTGGCGCTGTCGCAGACGACGGGCTACGATTTTGATGCGTTCAACGAGGCGTTGGGCGGCGTGGGCGCAGAGGCAGCGGCTGCCGCCGCAACGGCGGGGCAGCGGCTGGGCGAGCTGGCAGCATTGCAGAACGCGACGGCAGCGGCGGACAGCAGCAATATGCTTAGCACGGAAAGCCAGCTGAAACTGGCGCAGCTCGCGGTGGATCAGCTGCAGGAAGCGGTGGACAAGATGAAGTTCACCAGCCGCATCGGCGGCACGGTGCTGGCCGTGAACGTCCACAGCAGCGAGGTGCTGGCGCCCGGCATGCCTGCGATGGTGATCGCGGATACCGACAGCACCGAAATCGTCGGCTACGTTTACGAGAAGGACGTGGACGGCCTGCAGGTGGGCATGGATGTGATCATCATGACGGAGGGCGGCAATTATACGGGCAAGCTGGCAAAGATAGGCAGCGCTGCGGTGAACGTCGGGGAATTATCCATGTTTGATACGATGACCAAGATAACCATCAAGCCGGACGAGGGCTTCAATAAAATTCCGGGCGCGGTGGTGGACCTTAAAATCGTGCTGAGCGCCAAAGACGGGGTGCTCAACATCCCGGCGGACTGCCTGACGGCCGACGGCTGCGTGTATGTGGTGGACGACAAGGATATTGTGAGAAAGCGGCGGGTTACCACCGGCTTTATGGATATGTTCAACGTCGAGGTAACGAGCGGACTCGCCAGGGGTGAACGCGTGGTCACTTCGCCGGACAGCGTGCAGGAGGGGCAGCATGTCAGCTATAATCGAGGTTAGGGATCTTTGCAAAACATACGGAAAGGGCGAAACGTGCGTCCATGCGCTGCGGGGCATTACGCTCAATATCCAGCCGGGCGGCTTTCTGGCGGTGATGGGGCCGTCGGGTTCCGGCAAGACCACGCTGATGAATATACTCGGGTGTATCGACACGCAGACGCGCGGAGATTACATATTCGCGGGTACCGACGTGCGGCGGCTGAGCAATCAGGGCAAGGTATATTTAAGGAACCGGCGCATCGGTTTTATATTCCAGTCGTTTTATCTGCTGCCCACGCTGACGGCGAGGCAAAACATTGAGCTGCCCATGGTGTATTCAGGCGTGCCGTCCAAGGAGCGGCACAAAAAGTCTTCCGAGCTGCTGGAGATGACGGGCCTGGCCAGTCGGGCCAATCACCTGCCGTCCGAACTCTCAGGCGGGCAGCGCCAGCGGGTGGCCATTGCGCGGGCGCTGGTGAACAACCCCAGCCTGATACTCGCCGACGAACCGACGGGCAACCTGGACAGCCGCACCGGCGCCGATATCATGCGCATGCTGGTGGACCTCAACAAAGCGGGCGCGACCATCGTGCTGATTACGCATGAGCGCGGTGTGGCGGACAACGCCAAGGAGCTTATCGTACTCAAAGACGGCTGCGTGGTGGAGAAAGTCTCATGAGATTCAGCGACTATGTAAGCATTGCGGTGCACCAGCTTAAGAAGAACCGCCTGCGCACCATACTGACTGTGCTTGGCATCATGATCGGCATCGCGTCGATGATCACCGTTATTTCGGTGGGCGGCGGCGGGCAGCAGATGATCAACGACGAGCTGTTAAAGTTCGGCATCAACCGCATCTGGCTGTTTTCCAACGACCTGCGCGGGCCCAACAAGCTGCTTATGCTCACTGACGCGCAGATGCTGCAGAAGGTGCGCGGCGTGAAGGATGTGGCGCCCTCTGCATATGAGAAAGCGTACCTGTCCAAGGGCGGCACCAAGCTGATGGCCGACGTGGTGGGCACTACCGAGGCGCTTTTCGTCATGGAGCAGATGGGCTATCTGGAAGGCCACGGCCTCACCAAAAAGGACATCGATTATGTGCGCCAGGTGGTGGTTTTGAGCGAGGAAGCCAAAGAGCAGCTGTTTGGCAGCGGCAGCGCGGTGGGCAACAAGGTGAGCATCAACGGGCAGAAGTTCACCGTGGTGGGCGTGGAGAACGAAGACCAGTCGATATATTCGTCGTTCTTTTCGGGCAAGTGCTATATCCCCATCTCCACGTTCAACCTGATGTTCTCCAACCGGCATGTGGACGAAATATCCGTGACGGCGCAGAACACCGGCGTGCTGGACGGCGTGGTGGAAGACTGCGTGTCGCTGCTGCTCAAAAAATACGGCGAAGGCACTATTAAAATCATCAACCTGACGCAGGAACTGCAGAACGCTCAGAACATACTGGATATATTCAAGACGGTGGTATCTGCCGTGGCTGCCATCGCGCTGCTGGTGGGCGGCATCGGCATCATGAACATCATGCTGGTAACCGTAAAGGAGCGCACGCGCGAAATCGGCATCCGCAAGGCGCTGGGTGCGGGGGAGCACCACATACTGGGTCAGTTTTTGGCCGAGGCGCTGTTTTATGCGCTGTTCGGCGGATTTTTGGGCATCGCTTTTGGCATATGGCTGACCCGGCTTGCCGGCGACATACTGGGCATACAGACAGAAGTGTCCATCACGGCGGCGTCGCTCAGCGTGCTGTTCTCCGCGACGGTGGGCATCGTGTTTGGCCTGATGCCGGCTTACAAGGCGTCCAAGCTCAGCCCGGTGGAAGCGCTGCGGCACGAATAGCGCCAGCCCAAATAATACCTTGCCCCTGCGCCAGAGGCTGGTGTCAGGGGCTTTTGCATGTTTTCCGGACGGGCCAAAATCCCCACGAATTGACAGTGCCGGGCAAAGCGTATAGACTTAAAAGTATAACAAGCGATGAAATGAGATGAGATAATGCAGAGGTGTTCTGAAGGCACGGCGCTCAGGCCCATGGAAGATGA
>JBMNOT010000172.1:0-4559 GCA_050943225.1 Christensenellales bacterium
AGGTCTGCCATGATGGGGCCCAACGCCATGCGCATTTCGGAGGAGCTGGCGTCGTTTCTCGACATAAGGCCGGGCATGCGCGTGCTGGACCTCGGCTGCGGGTGCGGCCTTTCCACGCTGCTGCTGGCGGAAAAGTACGGGGCCACCGTATTCGCTGCCGACCTTTGGATTTCGCCCACCGAGAACTACCAGCGTTTCCGCTCTCTCGGGATTGACGACAAGGCGATTCCGGTTCACGTGGACGCGACCAAGGGGCTGCCTTTCGCACACGGCTATTTTGACGTGCTGTTTTCCGTGGATGTGTACCACTATTTCGGCGACAGCGCGGAGATGCTGCCGTCGCTCATTCCGTTTGTCAAACGCGGCAGGCATATCGCCGTGGCCGTTCCGGGCTTAAAGTACGAGTTCGGGAAAGACGTTCCCGCCGAAATGCAGCCGTTTTGGAACGGCGAGATGGAAAGGACCCTGCACTCGCTGGGCTGGTGGAAAGGCCTGTGGGAGGGCACAAAGGGTATTGAACTGGCAGTCGCCTGGGAAATGGACTGCTGTGCTAAGGCATGGGAAGAATGGCTGGCCAGCGGCCATCCCATCGCCGCGGAGGACGCTGATATGATGGAGGCCGAGGGCGGCAAGTACTTCAACCTCGTTCAGCTGATTGCCAAAGTTGTCTGAACATTGCCCGCTCCGAAGGGTATGCCATAAACAGATCATTGGCGTACCCGGTTTGAAAGAGGCAGGCCCGGATATATAAGGCGGGTCTGCTTTTTTCGTATTTTCCGGCTTCTGTGAGCAGCAGGCGGCACAGGACGGGATGTTTATTGGGAAAGTTAAAATATTAAATTTTTTCCTTTAGCTGAGATTGAAAAAAACCGATATATTCTAAAAAAGACTTGAGCATTTTAACCGCCCACGCCGGAAGGAGAAAGGGCATGCTGACTCCTGCAGATATATTCTCGGTCATACTCATAACGGCAGCCGGCGTAAGCTTTATGTTCGGCTTATATATATTTAAGATGCGACGTAAGATGCGACGTGCGCAGAAGAACGCACTGGCTTTTGCTGTGGCCATCGCGCTGACCATATGGGCGCTGGGGCTGGGGCAGGCGCTGTCGGCTCCCACCAAAGAGGTCAGCGTGCTGTGGCGGCGCATCGCGGGGCTGGGCTGGGGCACGTTTTACAGTTTCCTGCTCCATTTCCTGCTGGTGCTGACGAACCATAAGCCCACCCGCAAAACATGGTGGCTGCTTTTGCCTATCTATTTGCCTGCGGCTCTTAACATTCTTGTATTCACCATTCCGACACAGCTTAATCCCATGCCGTACAACATGGTCGAAACGCCCCTGGGCTGGACCAACGTAGCGGAATACAACGCGTGGGACATCTATTTCGTGGCGTTTTATATCAGCGCGGTGCTGACGGGGATTGTGATCGTGTGGCGCTGGGGGTTAAAATCATCCGACGAGAATATCAGGAAGCAGTCCAAGCTGCTTTTCGTGACGTGTGCCGTGGCGCTGTTGCTGGGGACGCTGACGGACATGCTCGCCAACGCGCTGCTGGTTTACAAGATACCCCAGATGGCTCCGCTTTGGGTTCTGATTCCCATATCGGGGATTTACATTTCCATGCGGCGCTACGGATTCATGAACATTCCGCAGCCAAACAGCGGCGAGGAGATACTGAGCGCGTCAGCGCGCAAAAAGCTGTACCGGAACGTCACGCTTGCGCTGCTGGTGGGCTCGGGGCTGCTGTTTTTCACGCAGTACGTGATAAACCCGGACGGCAGGTCGGCGCTGACGCTGGTGCTCAGCGCGGGCTTTCTGGCTGCCGGCGCGGGCGTATACATCGTGAGCCGGCTGAAGCTTAGCAACCGCCAGAAGGACTTTATCAACATAATGGGGCTGGCGCTTTCCATACCCGTCATCGTACTGTGCTACGTGGAGTACGGCAGCATTACGGTATGGGCTTACCCGTTTCTGCTGATGTTCGTGGCGCTGGTTTTCGACAGGCGTGTCGTGCTGGGCAACATCGCGTTTCTTGCCCTGCTGACGCAGGCGCTGGTGTGGATGATCAAACCGCGGGCTGTGGTTGTTGTCGACGAGACCGCCTATATCACGCGCATCGGGATATTCGCCATAGGCGTCGCGCTGGCGTCTTTTGTCAACAAGATATATATATCGAGGCTTCAGCAGAACGCCGATCAGATCAGCCTGCAGACGATGATATCCGATATCTCCTCGGACTTCGTGACGGCCAATCAGGATAACATCAGGGAGAAGATGGCGGGGCTGCTCGCGAAGGCCGGTACGTTCTTCGGCGTGGACAGGGCCTACGTATGCTTCTTGGAGGGGAGGAACCGTACGCCTCAGCTGGCGCAGATGTGGAACACGGAGGGGCATGCCGACGTCGGCGCGTTCCAGACGACCGGCATCGTGCCCTGGTGGGTGCAGGACATACGCAAGCGTGAAGTGGTGCAGATAACCGACTATACCCGCAAGTCGGCGGACATGGGCGAAGCCGCAATACTGGGCGTCACTTGCCGCTCGCTACTGGCTATTCCCGTGGTGACGCATGAGAAGGTGCTGGGCTTTTTGGCGTTTGAAAACGTAAAGGCAATAAGGACGTGGAAGGACGAGCACGTTAACCTGCTGAAAGTGCTGGCCAACATATTGGCGGACGCCAAGGCCAAAGCGGAGGCCGAGAAGGAAATCCAAATGCGGGCCTTTTACGATCACCTGACGGGGCTGTCCAACCGATACCTGTTCAAGGAGAAGCTGAACCAGGCCTTGCTGGACGCCGCGCGCACGGGCCGCAAGGTGGGCGTCATCTTCCTCGACCTGGACTCGTTCAAGGCGGTGAACGACACGATGGGCCACGAGCGGGGCGACGAGCTGCTGCGGATGATAGCCAACCGGCTGAGAAAATGCGTGCGCAAGTCGGATGCCGTGTCGCGCTTCGGCGGCGACGAATTCCTGCTGATGATCAACAACCTTGTCCACGAGAACGATATCGTCAAGGTGGCGGACAAAATCATGGAGATGTTCCGCAACCCGCTGGCGCTAAAAGGACAGGAATATTACATTACGGCGAGCGCCGGCATCGCGATGTACCCGGTGGACGGCCAGGACGCCAACAGGCTGATCAAGAACGCGGATATCGCGATGTACAGCGCCAAGGAAGCCGGCAAGAACCGGTATGCGATGTGTTCGCACGAGATGAAAGAGGCCATCAACACCAGGGTGGCTTTAACCACCAACCTGTACCGGGCGCTGGACCGCGGCGAACTGGTACTGTACTACCAGCCGCAGATATCCCTGCAGACGCAGCGCATTATCGGCATGGAGGCGCTGCTCAGGTGGAAAAGTCCGGAGTACGGCCTGGTGAGCCCCACCCAGTTCATACCGCTGGCCGAGCAGACCGGCCTTATCAACCCCATCGGGGAATGGGTGCTCATGGAAGCCTGCCGGCAGAACAAGACGTGGCAGGACGCGGGTCTGCCGCTGGTGCGCATGTCGGTGAACCTGTCGGTGATACAGCTGCGCAACCCAAGGCTGAAGGAAATCGTGCGGGATACGCTGGAGGCCACGGGGCTGGAGCCAAGGTGGCTGGAGCTGGAGATCACCGAGAGCGTGGCGATGCGCGAATCCGACTATATCGTGGGCCTTCTGTCCCGGCTGAAAACGCTGGGCGTTACGCTCTCCATCGACGACTTCGGCACCGAGTATTCGTCGCTTTCGCGGCTGAAAACGCTGCCGGTGGACAGGATCAAGATGGACATGCAGTATGTGCGCGGCATCGACGAGAGCGAGAAGGACCAGGCCATCACCAAGGTCATCATCAACCTGGCCAAGAGCCTTGGGCTGAAGGTGATCGCGGAAGGCGTGGAGACCGAGTCGCAGATGAATTTCCTGTATCAGCGGATGTGCGACGAGGTGCAGGGCTATTACTACTACCAGCCGATGCCTGCGGACGAGGCGGAGCAGGTGCTGCGCGAAAACATGCTGAAAGAGGTTCAACCCGTGATCGGGTAATACCGGCTGGATACATTGACAGGCCAAAGCGGCAGGGTTACAATCAAATTGGAACCCTGCCTTTGTTTTTCCCTGTAGAATTGATGGTGTGTTGGTGATTTCCGGAAGCGGTTCCGGAGCGGCTTAGCAAGGAGGGGTTTATATGTTTAAGAGGCTGGTTGCAGCCGTCGACCAATCGGCGGTATCCCGGGCGCTGGTGGAGGCCGTTGGCCACATGGCTCCGCTGGGAACCCGGGAAGTCCTGCTGCTGCACTGTGTTACCATCAATGATCTTACCTCTATCTCACTCTCTTACACGCTGGAATATCTGGACAGGAACTTAAAAGAGCTGAAAACGGAGCTTTCAAGGCACGGCATTGACGTTAAAACGCGCATCGTGCCGGGCAGCCCGCGCAGCGAAATCTTCCATGTGGCCATCAATGAAGGGTATGGCGTGATCGTGGTGGGCGCGAAGAAGCACGCCGCCGCGGAGCCGCTTTTCGGCGGGCTGGCGTTTGACCTTATTCACCAGGCGCCGAGGCCCGTGCTGAT
>JBMNOT010000173.1:0-4543 GCA_050943225.1 Christensenellales bacterium
CGGGCAGCCAGGGCGAAACGATGTCCGGCCTGGTGCGCATGGCCGCGGGCGAGCACAAGAAGCTCAGCATGATACCCGGCGACCTCGTGATCATATCCTCCACGCCCATCCCCGGCAACGAGAAATTCGTCTCCGACGTGATCAACATGCTGTACCGCCGCGGCGCGAACGTCATCAATGAAAGCGTCGCGGACGTGCACGTATCCGGCCACGCGTGCGAGGAAGAGCTCAAGATGATAATTACGCTCACCAAGCCGAGGTTTTTCATCCCGATACACGGCGAATACCGCCACCTTTACCGGCACGCGGCGCTGGCCGAGGAGCTCGGCATACCGCGCAACCGCATATTCATCCCCGAGATCGGCAAGGTGATCGAGCTGGGTCAGAAGTTTTCCCGCGAGACGGAGACGGTGCCTTCGGGCAGCGTGATTATCGACGGGCTCGGCGTGGGCGACGTGGGCAACGTGGTGCTGCGCGACCGGCGGCTGTTGTCGCAGGACGGCCTGTTTATCGTGGTGGTGACGATGTCTTCCGAGACGGGCGAGCTGATTTCCGGCCCGGAGATCATCTCGCGCGGTTTCGTGTACATGCGCGAATCCACCGACCTTCTGGAGCGGGCACGCAAGATCATCACCGACGAGATCGACGACTGTGTGCAAAAGCAGATGACCGACTGGACCACGTTGAAAGGGCGCATCAAAAAGGCGCTGCGCGCGTATCTGTATGACCTCACCAAGCGCAGCCCGATGATACTGCCCATCATCATTGATATTTAACGGGAGGGGCGGTATGCTGATATACGATAAGGCGCACGAGCTGGCGGATGAGATCAGGAGGAGCGAGGAATTTAAGACCTACTCGCGCCTTAAGGAACAGGTGACGGCCGACGAGAAAACCAGGATGCTCATCAGTGACTACAAGAAGCTGCAGCTGGAAGCGCAGGCCGCTTATCTTTCGGGTTCGACGCCTTCTGAGGAGACGATGGAAAAATTAAAACAGCTGGGTGGCCTTTTGGCTTTCAATAAAGATGTGGCGGAGTATCTGGCCGCGGAATACAGGCTGCAGACGATAGTGGGCAACGTATACAAAATCATCGGCGAAGCCTGCGGCCTGGGGCTGGATTTCCTTTCGGAATAGGAAATTAAGATGGCGAACAGGAAACACAACGATTTTTTAAGCGATAACGACGAAACGCGCACCTTTGCGCCCGTTTCAGGCATTTCTGATGCGGACGGGGAAACAAGGGCTTTCCTCCTAAACGGAGGCCCCAAAGAGCCGCTGGAAAAATGCGAGGAGCGCGGGGCGCTCAGGGAATACTCGACGGGGTCCATGATATGGCGCGTGCTGCGGCCAGTGCTGGTGCTCGCTATCAGCTTGGGGCTTGTTTTCCTGCTGGGCAGTGCGTTTATCCGCAATATCGAGGAAAACTATTTCGCGCCCGTTTCCGCGGGTTCCACAGAAGTCAAACAGATAGAGATAAAAATGGGTTCGTCTCTGTCCGCCATCGCGAGCCTGCTCTATGAAGAAGGCATCATCCGGAACAAATTCGTGTTCCAGATGTACGTGGATCTCAACGACAAGGCTTCCAGCCTGCAGGCGGGGAAATACCAGCTCTCGCCCGGCATGACGATGGACCAGATCATGAACATACTGTCCGAGGGGGACGGTGGCCGCAAAGTTGTCAAAGTCACTTTCACCGAGGGTATGACGGTGGAGGACATTGCGGACAAGTTGGTTTCCGCGGGCTGCTTTGACGACGCCCAGTGCCACGAATTCCTGGCGCTGTGTAACGACAAGGATGCGTTTGCGGACAACAAGTATTTAAAGAGCGTGCTGGAAACGGCGCAGCTCGACGGGCGCAAGTATCTTCTGGA
Source organism: Christensenellales bacterium (assembly GCA_050943225.1). GTDB lineage: Bacteria > Bacillota > Clostridia > Christensenellales > SZUA-584 > SZUA-584. The sequence continues at coordinate 1,875 of JBMNOT010000173.1, forward strand.
AGGCTATCTGTTCCCGGACACCTATGAATTTTACGCGGACGCTTCGCCCAAGGACGTGATCGCCAAGCTTTTGAAACGGTTTGACACCGTGTTTACCATGCAGTACGAAGCCCGGGCGGAGGAACTGGGCCTGACAGTGGACCAGGTGATGACGCTGGCGTCCATCATCGAGTGGGAAGCGCTGCCCAAGGACTATAAAAAGGTTTCCGCAGTGTTCCACAACCGGCTGGATTCCGATATGCGGCTGGATTCCTGTGCCACACTGCGGTATGTGACGGGGCTTAAGAAGTTCGTCTACACCGCGGAAGAGCAAGCGATCGATTCGCCGTACAATACATATAAGGTGAGGGGACTGCCTATCGGCCCCATCGCGAACCCCGGTCAGAAGGCGATTGAGGCGGCCCTGTACCCCGATGAGGAGTTCATGAACGAGGGGTACCTGTATTTCTGCAACAAAGATCCTGAGTCGGGCGACCTGGCGTTTGCCAAGGACCTCAAAGAGCACGAGGCCAACGTCGCCATGTACTCGCCGCTGTGGTAGCGCCGATGGAAACCTTGGAACTGCTGGCTCCCGCCGGGGGATGGGAGAGCCTCATAGCCGCCGCCGATTTCGGCGCGGACGCGGTATACGCGGCCGGCAAGTCGTACGGCATGAGGGCGTTTGCGGATAACTTCACGCCGGAGGAGATTGCCCAGGCTGCGGACTATCTGCACCAGAGAGGCAAGAAGCTTTATATTGCGATGAACGCGGTGTTCCACGCGCAGGATTTCGCGGGGCTGGATAACTATATCGCGGCGCTGCGTGATGCGGGTGTGGACGCCTTTATCGTCACAGACCCCGGCGTATTGATGGCGTGCCGCCGCATTGCGCCGGATGTGCCGCTGCATCTTTCCACACAGGCCAACACCACCAACGCCGCTTCCGCCCGCTTCTGGCACGAGCAGGGCGTAAGCCGCATCATACTCTCGCGCGAGCTTTCGCTGGAGGAGATTGCAGAGATACGTCAGAATACGCCTAAGACGCTTAGGATTGAGGCGTTTGTACACGGCGCGATGTGCATCGCGTATTCCGGCCGGTGCCTGCTGTCCAGCTTTTTCACGGGCCGCAGCGGCAACAGCGGCGCGTGCGCTCAGCCCTGCCGGTGGGAATATCACATCTACGAGCGCGGCTACGAGGGTGAATACTTCCCTATATTTTCCGACGACCGCGGCACCTACGTGCTCAATTCCAAAGACCTGTGCATGATCGAGCATCTGGATAAACTGCAGGACGCGGGCGTTGTGTCGTTCAAGATAGAAGGGCGCATGAAGTCCGCCTATTATGTGGCCTGCGTGACGGGCGCTTACTGCCGAGCGGTGGACGATGTTCTCGCCGGGCGGCCGTTTAACCCGGCGCTGCTGGACGAAGTAACGAAGGCGGGCAGCCGGCCGTTTACCGCCGGTTTCTATTTTGGCAACCCGCGTGAATCCGGGCAGGACCTGGAGCGCAGCAGCGCGGTGCGCACGTACGATTTTGTGGGCGTGGTGCACGGGGAAACGGATGCGGACGGGCGCGTGCTGATCCAGCAGCGCGGCAAGTTCTGGGTAGGAGATACGCTGGAAGCGCTGACGCCAAGCGGCAGCGTGGAATTCACCGTGACGGATATCCGCAAGCCGGAGGGAGAGCATCGCGAGAGCGCGCCGCATCCCAAGGAGATGCTGGTCATCTCCGGCGCGCCGCAGGGGCTGGCGCCGGGCCACATGCTGCGCATTCGGCGGCAGGACGCATAAAAACCGTGCCGATAAAGCGCGACAATAGATAGTAAGAGAAATAAAGCCTGTACGCGGAGATTTTCCGCAGCGGGCTTTTTTATTGCCATATTACCCGTGAGCCTTTAATCGGCTGGCCTGCGGAGCGCGGCGAGCCTTTGTCCCTTTCGCCTTCATGCACCCCGCCGCGGCAATTGAATAAGATAAAAAGAGCAAGCAAGCCAGAAAGGGGATATGTGCATGATAAGAAGGCTCGTGGTATTTGTGCTGTGTATTGTGATGGCCTTTATGATAATAGGCTGTCAGGAGAAGGCGCCGGGGAAAACCATGGATAAAATCATATTGAATGAGGTCACCCATTCCGTTTTCTACGCGCCGATGTACGCTGCGATTTCGCTGGGATACTTTAAGGAAGAAGGGGTCGAGATCGAACTGGTCAACGGCGGCGGTGCTGACAAATCGATGACGGCGCTGCTGAGCGGCCAGGCGGATATCGGGCTGATGGGGCCGGAGGCGGCCATCTACGTGTTCAATGAGGGCCGCGAGAACAGCGCCATGGTAATCGGCCAGCTGACCAAGCGGGACGGCTCATTCCTGGTGGGCCGCGAACCGGATGAGGACTTCAAATGGACCGACGTGGCCGGCAAGACGATCATCGGCGGCCGCAAGGGCGGCGTGCCGGAGATGACGCTGGAATATGTGCTGCGCAAGAACGGCCTGGAGCCGGGCGTTGATGTTACCGTTGACACCAGTATCCAGTTCGACCTGATGGGCGGCGCGTTTGAAGGCGGCGTTGGAGATTACGTGACGCTGTTTGAACCCACGGCTTCGATGTTTGAAAAGGAAGGCAAGGGTTACATACTGGCAGCTGTGGGCCAGGAGAGCGGCGAAGTGCCCTACACGGCATTCCAGACCACCAA
>JBMNOT010000174.1:0-4465 GCA_050943225.1 Christensenellales bacterium
TGAAGTCGCGCAGCCAGCTGCTGTCGCCCTTCACTTTATCGAACTGCCAGCCGTAGTAGGCGGCGGCATCCTTTGTGTACTGTTCGTATTCGGGAAAGGGCAGCTCGTCCCAGTAGATATACGCCGCGTTGTTGTAGCCTTTTGTGGCGGTTTCCACGTCCACCAGATAGAGCGCGTTATCCTCCCCGTACAGCGCGGTGTACTCCTTAAGCCTCATACGGCGGTTTTCTTCCGACGGCGTCCACCCGTTTTCAATCCAGGACGCGTTATACCAGTAAGTGCCGGGGTGCAAATCGAAATACTCCCGGTACTTTTTATAGGAGCCCCAGAACAGCCCGATGCAGTCGTCGCTGCGCGGCACGACAAGCGGATATTTCTTCGAAGACAGCCCGGCCACGCCGTTGGAGCACAGGCCATAGCCTAAAAGTATCGCGTCAAACGTGCGGCCCGGCCTCTGCTCGTTGGAATGCATGTCGGCATTGTCGTCCACCTTGTCGATCTCCTCCTGCAGCGCGCGGCGCAAGAGGTCGGGCGTGTCGTGCAGGCCCTGGCGCATATAGGTGATGTCGAGTATGGTTCGTGTCTGCGAAGCGAGCAGGCTAAACTCGCGAAACAGCGCCTTGCAGGCGATCACCTTATATCTCATGATATACCTCAAACAGAATATATCGGCATTATATCATATGGACTTACGCTCGCCTTTAACTTTTTTGCGATTTGTAGAATAAATCACACATGCTGGATAAAATTTGAGTTGTCAATATTCGCTTAGAGATGATATAATTCGATGAAGTAGCGTCTTTCTTGCTCTGCGCCCTGTGCGCAGGGCCACATCGGGCACAAAAGCGTGTCCGAGAGTCCAAAAGGGAGGTATGATATGAATCGTTACGAAAGCTTGTACATCTTAAAGCCAGACATGGAAGAAGAAGCGAGAAAAGCGCTGATCGAAAAGTTCGCGAATCTCGTAACGGAAAACGGCGCCAAGCTTGAGAAGGTTGACGAATGGGGCATGAGGAAATTGGCCTACGAGATCGACTACATCAAGGAAGGCTACTATGTGCTGATGACGTTTGAAGCGCCGTCAGATTTTCCGGCAGAGCTTGAGCGTCAATACAAGATCAGCGACAATGTGATCCGATTCAATGTGATCAGACTGTAAAGGCAGGTTGTAATTATGAACAAAGCCATTATCATCGGCAACTTGACCAAAGATCCCGAGCTGAGAACAACGCCGCAGGGCATATCGGTATGCACTTTCCGAGTGGCCGTATCTCGGCCCTATAAGCGAGACGAAACGGACTACCTGAACATAGTCACCTGGCGCGGCCTGGCCGAGAACTGTGCGAAGTTTTTGTCCAAAGGCCGCAAGGTGGGCGTTGTGGGATACATACAGACCCGGGAATACGACGACAGTAACGGACAAAGACGCTATATTACCGAGATTGTCGCCGACGATGTAGAATTCCTGTCGCCCAGAGGCGAAGGCGCCGGCAGCGCGCCGCGGATGCAGGATGTACCGCCGCCGCCGGACGACGAAGCCCTTTTTGGCGACGAGTCGGATGATTTTGAGCCTTTGGACGATGAACAGATGCCGTTTTGACTTAGAATGGAGGAAGGCTTATGACGAACAACAACGATGATAAGCAGCAGCAAAGGAAAGTGCGCCGCGGCAGACCCCGGCGTAAGATATGCGCTTTCTGTGCGGATAAAGCCACAAGTATCGACTACAAGGATACAGCGAAGCTGAAGCGTTTCATGACGGAGCGCGGCAAAATCCAGCCGAGGCGGTCGTCGGGCGTGTGCGCGAAGCACCAGCGTCAGCTCGCGATGGCGATAAAGCGCGCCCGCATGATGGCGCTGCTGCCGTATACGCAGGACTGATAAGACACACACAAAAGAGCGGCAAAACCGCTCTTTTTTATTGCGCGCCGAGTTTAGCTGAAACAACCAAGGAAAAGCAAAGCCCCGATCGGTTTTCCGATCAGGGCATTCGCACGGAACAATTGCTCCAATTGGTGGAGATAAGGGGGTTCGAACCCCTGGCCTCTGCATTGCGAACGCAGCGCTCTACCAGCTGAGCTATATCCCCATATATGGCGGAGAAGGTGGGATTCGAACCCACGTGCCGGTTACCCGACAAACGCATTTCGAGTGCGCCCCGTTATGACCACTTCGATACTTCTCCAAGTTTAGTCACACTGCTCGAGCGCCAGCGTTCCGCTTTGCATCGCTACGGATTCGTATTATATAACATCCGCGTATAATATTCAAGTATAATTTTTCCCTCAATTAGCGGTATGTTTTTGCCAGTTTTTCACTGAGCTTTCACACACCGGCGGATGTCCGTCAAAAACCGCAGCAGGTCGTCCACTGCGTTTTTGCCCGCTTTGAACACGATATACGGCGGCTCCGCGGCTTTAAGCTGCGCCATTCCAGGATATTCCGACAACACAGCCAAAAGCGCTTCGATTTCGACCGCAGTCCCTTCGCCGTACTTCAGCGTAAACGTGCGGCCGCGGCGCGTCACCGAGAGTATACCTGCGGCGTTAGCATACGCCTTGATCAGCGCGATAAGTATCAGGTTCTCCACCGGCCGGGGCATGGTACCGTACCGGTCGATTATCTCCTCCTTCACCGCCCGCGCGCTCTTCACGCTGTCGATCACGGCGATCTTTTTATACACCTCGATGCGCAGCATGTCGTCGTCAATATATTCCGACGGCACATGCGCCGGCAGCCCTATTTCCACCGACGTCTCGTTGATCTTTTCCATGCGCTCGCCTTTGATCTCGGCCACCGCCTCGCGCATCAGACGGCAGTACATATCGTACCCCACCGCCGCCATCTGGCCCGACTGCTCGGGCCCCAAAAGGTTGCCCGCGCCCCGTATCTCCAAATCCCGCATCGCGATCTTAAAACCCGCGCCCAGTTCGGTGAACTCCGCGATGGTCGCCAAACGCTTTTCCGCCTCGGGCGTCATGTGCGCCTCCGGCAGGTAGGTGAGATACGCGTACGAGCTCTTGGCGCCGCGGCCTACGCGGCCTTTAATCTGATACAGCTGCGCCAGGCCGAATTTGTCCGCCTCATACACGATCACCGTATTCACGTTGGGGATGTCGATGCCCGACTCGATGATGGTGGTGCACAGCAGCACGTCGTATTCGCCCGCGAGAAACCTGACCATCACGTCCTCCATCGCGGCCTCGCCCATGCGGCCATGCGCCAGTGCCACGCGCGCTTCCGGCACGTACCTGCGCAGGTTCTGCGCCAGGCGGTCCATCTGGCTTATTCGCCGGCATACAAAGTACACCTGTCCGCCGCGCTCCATCTCGCGCATCACCGCGTCGCGCAGCAGCTGCCCGGAATACTCCATCACATAGCTCTCGGGCGCGCGCCGCTCTTCGGGCGGCGTGTCCAGCACGCTCATGTCGCGGATGCCGGTCAGCGCCATCTGCAGAGTCCGCGGTATGGGTGTAGCCGACAGCATCAGCACATCCACTGTGCGGCGTATATCCTTGATGCGCTCCTTGTGCGACACGCCGAAGCGCTGCTCCTCATCGATCACCAAAAGGCCCAAATCCTTGAACTGGACGTCTTTGGACAGCAGCCGGTGCGTGCCGATCACGATGTCCACCGTACCGTTTTTGAGCCCTTCCAGTATGCGCGCCTGATCTCCGGCGGACACATACCGCGATATCATCTCGATGCGGACCGCAAAATCCGCAAACCGTTCCTGAAACGTATGGTAGTGTTGCCGGGCCAGCAGCGTGGTGGGCACCAGCACCGCGCACTGCTTCCCTTCCATCACGGCCTTAAAGCAGGCGCGCATCGCCACCTCGGTCTTGCCGTAGCCCACGTCGCCCAGCAACAGGCGGTCCATCACCTTGTCCTGCTGCATATCCTTCTTGATCTCCGCGATGCTCTTGAGCTGCCCTTCCGTCTCCTCGTAGGGGAAGCTGTCCTCGAACTGCCGCTGCCAGATGGTGTCTTCGCCGTACTTGTGGCCCTTTCGGAACATGCGCTCGCTGTAAATGGATATTAGGTCCTCGGCGAGTTCCTGCACGGCTTTTTTCACGCGCGCCTTGGTCTGGGCCCACTCGCGGCCGCCCAGCTTGGAAAGCCGCTCGTTGTCGCCGCCCATGTACTTCTGAACGCGGTCAATCTGGTCGGTAGGGATGAACAGCTTGTCGCCGTCGCGGTATTCCAGCTCCAGATAATCGCGCGATACTTTTTGCACCTCGCGCTTCACCAGGCCGAGAAAGCGCCCCTTGCCGTGCACATCGTGCACCACCAAATCGCCCGGTTTCAAGTCCGCAAACAGGTCCAGCTGCCGCCTTGGGGACACGGGCTTGCGCTTGCGGGCAAACCCGTATATTTCGTGCTCGCCCAGAAAGTACACCTTGAGCGGCGTCAGCTCAAACCCGGATGTCAGCCGCTGCGGGTACGTACCCGTTCCGCCGGGCTG
>JBMNOT010000175.1:0-4463 GCA_050943225.1 Christensenellales bacterium
CCTGGAGACGTGGCGCGCGTTTGAAACGCTGTATAAGGAAGGCCGCGTTCGCGCCATCGGCGTCAGCAACTTCCATACCCACCACCTGAAGGACATACTGGACAGGTTCACCGTTGTGCCCGCGGTAAACCAGGTGGAGCTGCACCCGCTGCTGGCCCAGAAGGAGCTGCGCGCGTTCTGCGCCCGGCACGGCATCCAGATAGAGGCGTGGAGCCCGCTGATGCAGGGGCGTCTTAACATCCCGGCAATCGTGGACATCGCCAAAAAGCACGGCAAAACGCCCGCGCAGGTGGTAATCCGCTGGGATTTGCAGCAGAATATCGTCACCATTCCCAAGTCGGTGCACCCGGACCGCATCAGGTCCAACGCGGAGGTATTCGACTTCGAGCTGTCCGAAGAGGACATGGCCGCCATCGACGCGCTGGACAGCGGTCACCGTTTCGGCTCGAACCCGGACTACTTCAGCTTCCGATAAGACCTTATTGGCGGGCAGGGAAACCACCTGTCCGTTTTTTATTTTGTTTCGCAGCCCTCTCCCCCGTCTGTATCCATATTGACAATTTTCGCGGATGGCGACATCGTCAGCAGCAAACACTATTATGGAGATGGCTTCCGTGAGCAAGAGGTATGCGCCCATGCTGCTGTCGGTAGCGCTGGGCACGTTCATGTCAGCGCTGGACGCCAGCGTCGTCAATATCGCCGCGCCGGTGATCAAAGAGCATTTCGCCGTATCGCTGCCCACAGTGGAGTGGGTGATTACGGCGTACCTGCTGGTGATCAGCAGCGTGCTGCTGTTCTTCGGGCGCCTGTCCGACCTGTACGGCCAGAAGAAGGTGTACGTCGCCGGCTTCGCGGTGTTCACCGCGGGCTCGCTGCTGTGCGGGCTGTCTTCCAGCATCGGCATGCTGATCGCGCTGCGCGTGGTGCAGGCTTTGGGCGCGGGCATGATGTTCGCCACCAGCTCCGCCATCATCACCGCGGGCGTGCCTGCGGAGAAGCGGGGCCGCGCGTTTTCCGTAAACGCAATGGCGGTGGCGGTGGCGCTATCCACCGGCCCGGTTTTAGGCGGGGCGCTCACCGGCGCGCTTGGCTGGCAGAGCATATTCTACATCAACATACCGGTGGGCATCGCAGGCATCGCGCTGGCCGTCCGGTTCATACCAGCGGATACCAGGCGCGCCGCCGTGCCGATGGACATTCCGGGCAGCGCACTGATATTTTCCGCGCTGCTGCTGATACTGCTGCCGCTCAACCGGCTGGGCGCTGGGATGCCCGCGTGGCTGTTCTGCCTGCTTTTAGGGCTGGGTCTGGCGCTGGGCGTGGTGTTCGTCATTCACCAAAGCCGCGCCAAATACCCCACGCTGTCGCTGTCGCTGTTCAAAAACCGCGTGTTCTCCGCCTGCCTGGCCGCCGCGGTGCTCAACTACATGGCGCAGTACATACTGGTGTTTTTAACGCCTTTTTACATGCAGACTGTGCGCCTGTTCTCCCCCGCCGTGTCCGGCCTGCTCTACATGCCAATGCCGCTCACCACGCTCATCGTTGCGCCTTTTGCCGGAGCGTTTTCCGACAAACACGACACGCGGATACTAAGCTCCGCGGGCATGGGCACGATGGCAGCCGGCATGTTCCTGCTCTCCCGCATGGGCGTGGATACGCCGCTGTGGTATATCGTGATGTCGATGGCCATAACCGGCCTTGGGTCCGGGCTGTTCCAGACGCCCAACAACGCCGCGCTGATGGGCAGCGCCCCCGGCGAATTTCGCGGCGTGGCGTCCGGCATGCTCGCCACCGCGCGCAACATCGGCATGGTGTTGGGCGTGGCGCTTGCCGGCCTGCTGTTCTCAGTGTTCTCGGGCAGCGCCAGCGAAGCGACCACCGCCGCGCTCGCCGAAACCGACCCCGTCACGTTCGTGAGCGCCATGCAGATGACGTTCATCGTGGCCGCGTGCGTGGCGCTGGGCGCGATGGCGGCGTCGCTCACCAAAGGCCGCACGCGGGAAGGGGTAAACTGCCCCGAATAAGCGCAAAAGCTGTTTCCGCATGAGTAAATAAGCGCGGCAGGGATATACTGAAAGAATAGCAAGATAACATGCAAAAAGACAGGTTTGCAAAAGCGGCTCACAGCCGGACCTGTACCGGGAGGAGAACAATTGAGGCGATTCCTGATAGTTGTACTGTCACTCGCGCTGGCACTCATTCCTGCCGCCTGTAACAACAACTCCAACGCGCCGTTGCAGAATAACGCAACCCCCGAAGCGCCGTCACAAACCGGTGAAAGCAATACGGCTGCGGCCAATGAGCTGCTCCCGCTTGAATTGGCGGACAGCGGCTATGCTGTTAAAGACGGGTTTGATACTTATTACATTCAGTACGCCATAGCCGTAAAAAACCCAAACACCGAAAGAGCCGTCATGTTTCCTACGGTGCGCCTGACAGCCCGGGATGCCGGCGGCGCGGTACTGGGAACGGATGAAATTGTCGGCTCGTCCATCCTTCCGGGCGGCACCTGGTACAGCGCGTTTCAGGGCCCCAGTGTGGACAGCAAACCCGCCGCCGTTGACTTTGAGATCGTCCAGCCGGATGACAGCGACTGGGTTTCACCGGAAAGCATCGAAAACGCAGGCAAGCCTTTGACTGTGGAAAACCCGATAAAGCGTACGGATAAGATTGCCGGCGAAGTATCCAATCCCAATGACTTCGATATTGATTCCGTCGCCGTGGTGGTGTTCTTCCGCGACGAAAGCGGCAAACTGCTGGCAGGAGAAACCACTTATACGGACAAAGTCTCCGCAGGCGGCAAAATTCCGTTTGAGATACCATTATGGGGAGATGAAGAGTATATCACAGACAACTTCGAAGTATACGCCTATCCCTGGTACTGATAATAAAAGCCCCGCCTGAGCAATCCGCAGCGGGGCTTTATTCAGCAGAGACGCAGCGTCATTCCGCAGGGGGTTCAACAGACTTTATCCAGCTGTTGCCCTCCAGTATGTTGTCTATTACCGTAATGCCGGACGCGCCCGGCATCACCTCGATATAGCTGTTCTGTATGGTGTTTTTGTATATTCTGATATCCGATGCGTGCACCACCAGTATATTGCCGCTGACCGTGTTGGAATAAACCTCGCAATCCGTGCCGCTGTTGCAGGCGATAGCGCCGCCCGCGCAGTCGTATATAATATTGTCGTGAATCTTTAAGTTTTTGATGACGTAGTCCAGCTGCAGCATCATCATAATGCCGTACTGCGGCGCCGTGCCGCCGATGCCGTACATCTCGTTATAAGCGATTTCGCTATCCTTCGCGGCCACCACGCTGATGCCCTGCCGCCTGCAGTTGGATATATTGCAGCCGATGATGCGGATACCCCTCGAGACGTTGTCGCCATTATCCCGCATGAAATACGACCCCTCGATGATGATGCCGTCGCCCGTCATGTCTTTGATGGTGACGTCCTGTATCAGCACGTTTTCGCTGTCGGATATGCAGATGCCGAAGCCGTATTCGTGCGTGGGCGAATGCTGGGAAGGCGCGTAGGTATGCAGGTCGCGGTCGCCCACCAGCGTGCCGTTTTTGATGACCACGTCGCTCTGCTTCACGACGGCGAATATCGCGTACTGGGGATTGCTATTGGGTTCCATTACGAAGGTAGCGCCGGCGAGGTCCAGCGTGAGGCCCGAAGGAACCAGTATGCCGTCCGTCGGGGCGGCAAACCTGTCGCTCCAGGTGCACTGTATCATGTACGTCCCCGGCTGGAAGGCAACGGTTTTGTAGCCCCCGGCTTTTGCCCACTCCAGCGCCGCGTTGATGCCGTCGGTGGTGGCTCGCGCATTGCCGCCGGTGCTGTCGATGCCGAAACGCTCGTTTTCCACAACGTACGTGGGCTCGGAATCCTCGGGCGCGGCGGACGGGCGGGCAGACGGAAGCGCAGGCTCAGAAGCTTTCGGGGGTGGAGACGGCTGGGAAGGCTCAGGAGCAGCAAAGGCCGTCCTGGCAGGCGGCGCGGCCTGTTCCATCGCCTTATCGCTTCTGACCAGCCGGTAGCCGTATATAACCATACCCGCAACGCTCAGCACAAGCATGGCGGCCAGTATGATATGAGATACTCTCAGCTTCTTTTTGTTCATTTATACCTCTTCGCCGTTTCCTGCCCTACCAAAAATATATCGACATTGTATCATGATTACTTTAAAAGATAAACATTAAAAGGGTATTCTTCCCTATAAATCCAATTGTATGAGCACATATCGGCTGTTCATTTGCAGGCATACTAAACGTGAATCTAACAAGAAAGGAGTCCTTTTATGTCACAACTCAACAAGCTGGAACTTCAGCATTTACGGCATTTGATCGGGGCGCACGAGACCTCGTATCAGAAAATGAGCGCCTATGCACAGCGGTGTACAGATCCGCAGATAAGGGCTTATTTCGAGAAATCCGCGCAGTGTGCGCAAAGAACCAA
>JBMNOT010000176.1:0-4459 GCA_050943225.1 Christensenellales bacterium
TCTATCATTTTCAATGGCAATAATTGTCTGCCTTGTTACGCCTACTCTATTTGCAACATCTTCCTGACGCAATCCCAACTCCTTACGTAGCACCTTTATTTTATTCTTCATTTTTATCCTTTTTCTCATTAGCCATTTTACGTTTCATGTATAACTGACTTCCAAAGAAAATAATATTTTGAATGAGAACGATCGAAATTTGAATTCGGAATGTATCTCCATTTATTTGGGATATTACAGCCCATACAGCAATGCGGCATTCTCAAACACCCATGCCAGCCTCATAGCCTTAAAGTTAATGGACATTTCCATTTCATCGGCTCTCCTAAAGAACTTCATGAAATTACCACCTCTCTTTAATGTAAAAACATCTTTACATTTATTATGTTCTGGAAAAGACAAAATGTCAAGACCTTTTTACAAAAAACCATCCATCTCCTTCCGGATCATGCCAACTTGTTCTGCCTCCAATAAGTAGTTACTTTGCCACACTAAAATGAAGCAAAGGGATTCGAACCCTCGTGGTTCAAGTCTTTTTGCTCTTATAGTGTTTACGGAATACTTAAGTACAGGGAAGGGAAGCCCAAATGGCTTTCTTTGAAGCATAATACGTTCAACCAGGAAAAAAGCCATTTATTGTATTTTTCAAAATCTCAAAATCAGTCAGATGAATAAAGTGACCACTATTTGGAGCTGTAATATGCTCTGTATTACTCGACAAAGCAATACATATTTTCATAATACCCTGCCATAAATATTCAACCTTTTGTGCTGTTTGTGTATCTAAGGATACGCTGATTTAATATCGGTATAAAGAATGGCATTGAATTTTAATGGATTATTTGTATGATTAATTCCTAAAAATTAATGTTGGTGCCGGGAAATACTTCATCAAGCCCTGGCATTTTTATTGCCTAAAAGGCCCTGCACAAGTCGACGGATGTCGGTGCTGGTAAACATAGAAACCCACATCAGGAATCAGAACGGCAACATCAACCACCCGGGTATTGGCGTAGATGCCGTGCATGATATATGAATGGCCTTCCTGAGAGGCGAGACGTCGGATCCAAAGCAAAACTGTCCCTAAAAAAGGACAGAAGAAGGGTATAATGAGAACATAAGTTCGCATTTATGGGAGGTAGGAGTATAAAGCCGTTACTTTTGAGCGTTTTCGTCCTTCACCTTTTGCACGAAATCCAGAGCCAGTTCCAGCTCGCGGCTTGAAATGTTGCGCTCGGCCACAATGCGCAACATCTCGGGCGTAAGGCTCTTAATACCGCCGGGCAGCGTCTCCTCGCGCATGGTGCGGTAGCTCTTGTTATCCGAAAGGCCCAAAAGGTAGTCCGCCGAGCAGCTCAGCGCGCTGCAGAGCTTTTCCAGCACGTCCAGGGAGGGGCGCTTGGTGCCCTTCTCCAGCTCGGCGAGGTAGGCCTGGGTGATGCCCACGCGCTCAGCCAGGGCGGATTGCGTCAGGTTCAGCAGGTTGCGCATCGTGCGCAGTCTCTTGGCAAGATCGTTATTCATGCAGAAGGTTTCCTTTCCGATTGATGGACACAGGCAACATATGTTTGCCGGCGCAATACAATTATAGCTGATAGCGATAGATTTGTAAAGTATAGCTTGTAGATATTGACATATATAGCTAATAGCATTAATATATAGCTAATAGATATTAAACGGGAGGTTGGGGAACATGAGAGTGACACTGGCGAGGATTCGGGAGAGCGCTAATTTAACGCAGACGCAGCTGTCGCGCTCAGCGCAGATTTCCCAGGGGTATTATTCGGACATAGAGGGAGGAGTGCGGTGCCCGTCGCCCAGGGTGGCGCTGCGCATCGCCCGGGTGCTGGGCATTAAGGACCAGGATATCTACGACGTCTTCTACGCACCCCAGGAGACCGTCGCGCGCGGCGGGGCTTCTCCCAGAAAAGAGGAGGCCGCCGTATGAAAAACGACTATCTGAAGGAGAGCCGCCGGTTTTACGCTCTGGCGCAGACGATGGAAATGCTCGCACACGCTTTGAGAGTCCAGCCGGACCGCGACGTCGCAGTGGCGTCCGTGGTGCTGGCCGACATGGCGGTTTCGCAGCTGAGTCGCATGGACAGGGCGATAGACCGGATGATCGAAGAGGGAGGCGCGCTGCGTGAGCCGCAAAAATAGCAGCATGGCGCACAGGGGCATGATTTGGCGCCGGGGGTACGCGGAACGCGGGGATATGCCGGAGGGCGGATGCCATGAGAAAATATGACCGCTTTTACGGGGAAGCGACCGAGCCGCCCGTGGCGATGCGCTGCGGCTGGTGCGGCGGGCCCATCCACGCCGGCGAGGAGTATTACGTCCACGACGACATCGACATCTGCGATGCGTGCGTGCGGCGGTACGCTTGGGCGCTGTTCATGCAGACGGCCAAACGGCGCTGTGCATAAGGCGCGCAGGAGCGGCATGGTGCAGACGGCCCGCACTTCATATGCCTGCGCCGGACTGTTTTTGGACAGGGGGGCACCTTTCGGGATGGCAAAACAGACGGAGGACGGACGATGACAAACGTGGAGATGTTTCTTCGCGATTACTGGCATGCGAAACGCAGCATCGGGCGGCTCAAGCTCGCGCTGACGGAAGCGTGCGCGGCGTATGAGCGGGGCGCGGCGGACGTGCGCTGTACGAGCAGCCTTCAGCGCGTGGGCCGCAAACGTTCGGGCGGCGAAAGCGCGGTGGAACGGGCGGCCATACTGCTGGTGGACGAGCTGGGCGCGGAGGTGAAGGCCATCGAAAAGCGGCTGATGGACGAACGGCGGACGATAGCGCATATCGAGGCGGTGGTGGCCGCGGCGAGCCTGCACCAGCAGGAGATGGAGTATGTGCGGGCGCGATATTTCGATAATCTCAGCGTGGAGGCGGTGGCGCAGCGGATGTACTGCTCCACGGTAACATGCTGGCGGCTGAAGAAATCGGCGCTGGAGAAAATCGGCGCGGTCTTAAACGGGACACGCCCCGTATCCGCCCGCGAAGCATAGACAATAGATGCAAACGTTGCATAATACACTGTTCTGCCAATAAGAATAGTGCCGGTTGCTGAGGCCGGCGCTGTTTTGTGCCTTTATGACAAAAGCCATGCCGCTGCCGCGCTTTGGGGAAACGGCATGACGTTACCGGATTTCAAACACGTCCGCAATCATGTAGGGGTCGTCGTTGTCGTCATAGGCCTGCATCGACAGCCGGTACACGCCGGGTCCCGCGTCCGGGAACCATTCCTTAAGCGGCAGATCATGCATGAGCATCCGCTCCGTCAGCGGGTCGGGCACGCCGCAGAACTCCGCCTCGCAGTCAAGATTCTCCCAGCCGGACGGGGTGGCCCGGCTCAGCGCGGGAATAAACAGCAGCACCTGCTCGCCGCCCGTATCGTCGATGATGAAATATTTAATCGTTTCCGTGCCGGCAGGAAAGCTGTCGCCTTCCACGAACAGCTGAACCGGCTTGGTCAAATCCGGCCTAGCGGGCGCGGTGTACTTATAGGGCACCCCGCCTGTGCTCAGCGTTCTGCCCCAGAACGAGACGGTGACGGCGGTGCCGTCAAACAGCACGACCTCGTAAACTCTCCAGTTGCCCGGCACTGCGGTTTCCACCGGACCGGTCACCGGCGTCGCCATAAAGCCCTGCAGCCAGCCCAGCATGGCGGGCACGTCCTCGTCGGTACAATACACTTCTTCCGGCGTATCGGGCGGCATCGAATCGCCGTATACGTTGATCTGCCGCACCTGGTCCGCCGTGATGTCTACAAGCGTGGGCAGCGGCGCGGGAGAGGGGGCGGCGGCAGCGGTAGCCTCATGTTCTAGGGTTTCTTGCTCTTTGCCGCCAGCGGGCGCACAGCCCGTAAGGCTCAGTATCATCAATACGACCAATATGGCCGCCAGCCATTTCTTCATCCGCTTCATGTCCTTTCGTTTCAACTGATATATAGACTATATAGACGCTTCCAAGCGCCGTAATGTTCCCATAATACCACAGCTTTGCAGCGTCGCCCTGAACGGCAGAAACGCGGCGGGTGGCCTTTTCCACAGTGTTGCGCCCGCATGCCCGGAGCTTTATAATGGAAAACGCACCGCGTGAACGCCGTGCATACCGCGGGCTGGCGCGTTTGCCGCGGGAAAAAATGTTCAGGGCACATGCCGTGCGGCAGGAAAACACCGCGCCGGTTTTTCAAACAGGCGGCCGCGCGCAGGGCATTATAGAGAGAGAATTAAAGCGACGGAAAGGGAAACGCATGGACAGGGATTTTGACGCAAAGCTTAACGAATTCAAAGCATACCTTAAGGACATGGAGTACTTAAGTGCCGCCATCGCCGGGCTGTACTGGGACTCGCGGACGTACATCCCGCGCAGCGGCGCAGCTTACCGCGGCGAGGTATTGGGGTATCTCTCCGCTGAGCTCTACCGGAAGCAGACGTCGCAGCAGATGTGC
>JBMNOT010000177.1:0-4444 GCA_050943225.1 Christensenellales bacterium
ACCCGGTAGGCGAAGCGCTGTTTGCCCGCGGGCTGTGCCTGCCTTCGGGCACTGCGATGGATGAGCGCGTTCAGGACAGAATCATCGATATTATCCGGACCTGCTTTATGCAGGGCGGTCACACGTGAAAACGGAGGTGGGCCTGTGATGACACGCAGGGCCCGGCGTGCAAACGCCGCATCGGAAAAGAAACGCCTCAGCACGCGCACGCAAATCCTGCTCTGCGCTGTGCTTTTCATCGCGATGGCGGCGCTGCTCTCTCCGGTCATTGCCCAAGCAATGGCGAAAAGGGCGGCCGCAGGCGCCGCTGCGCAGGCAATAGCGGCGGAAACCGGCATGATCGTCCCATTCCTCAGGGAACTCGCCACGGCTTCCCGCTACTCTTACGACGCCGTCAAGACGGTATCGGGCATGCAGGGCGAACACAGCACTGAATTTTCCTGCGCCGTTCAGGATGATAATTTCGTCGTGCAGACCGAGGTCAACCAGCACAGGTACCGGCAGCTTTACGTCGATGGCAGTTACACGCTGGTGGACGATACGCTGAAAACGGTGCAGCCGGGCGTGTGCAAATACGATTACATGGACGGCAGTCTGATATCCGCCATCAGCGGCCGGGTCATCCGCACCGCGGCCGATATCATCGACGGCATCAACGTCACCCGCGTGGAAATATATAAAGACGGCTTTGTGTACGCATATTACCTTAATCCACAGGGCGTTTTGGTCCGATTCTATTATATATACGACGGAAATGAAGTGACGCTGGACATAAGCCAGATCACGCTGGGAAGCTCGGACGGCGTTTCGTTCGACGTTCCTTCGGGTTACAGCGTCCGATGACAGGTAGTGCGGAGGTAATTGAATTGAACATCAAGGTGGCGGCAAAAAAAACAATTACTTTTCTGGTCGACGTGCTGGGCCTCATCGGGGCTCTTGCATTGGCTTTGTCCACCTGTTTTGGACTGCCTGCCGACGGATTTGCCGGGCTTTTCCTGCAATACCGCCTGCCGATTATCGCTTACCTCGGCATCAACATATTCTCGCTGCTGCTGGTCAGGTGCTACGACGAGCTGATCCGCGACTATTCGCTGCTGAGCACGATAAAACTGTTCGGCGCGCTCGCCATCTCGCACCTGCTGTTCGCGCTGTTTATGTCGGTCATCGGCGATACGCAGCCCTCTTTGCTGATACTCAACCTCGCCGTATACTCCTCTGCAGCGCTTGGGGTATACCGTCTGGTCGTGCTCGTCGCGTTCCAGGCGTTCCTCCACCTGCCCAGGGCCAACCGATCCGGCCACGCAAAGCGGGCCATCATATTCGGCGCGGGCAGCGCCGGCAAATACCTGGTGGACATGCTCAATCAGGACCCGTCCAAACAGCTTAAGCCCGTGGCCTTCATCGACGACGACCCGCGGCTGGAGCGCAAGCGCATCAAAGGCCTTTTGGTAGTCGGCCCGCGCATGCTGATCCCTTATGCCGCCAAAAAATACAACGCGGAAGTCATCATCATCGCAATACCGTTTGTGGACAACAGCACCATTCGCGAGATTTTCAACCTGTGCAACGAAGCCAACTGTATGGTCAAACGGTTCGGCAACATGTCCAACCTCAAGTTCGAAGGGCTTGCCAAGTCCACCATCAACGAGATACGCGTGGAAGACCTGCTGCAGCGCGACGTGGTGCGCCTGGATCTGGAGAGCGTGTCCGAACTGGTGAAGGGCAAAACGGTGCTGGTTACCGGCGGTGCGGGTTCCATCGGCGCGGAGCTATGCCGCCAGATCATGAACTACAAGCCCCGCCTGCTCGTCATACTGGACTTCAACGAGAACGGCCTGTTTGACATCACGATGGAGCTCCGCAAGAATTACTATGAAGGCGCGTTTGAAACGTGCCTCGCCAATATCCGCGAGCGCGACGTGATGAACGAGGTGTTCCAAAAATACCGGCCGGACATCGTGTTTCACGCGGCGGCGCACAAGCACGTGCCGATGATGGAAGGCAACCTGCGCGAGGCGCTGATTAACAACGTGGTCGGCACCAACAACGTGGTGGAAGCGAGCATCGCCTGCGGCGTGGAGCGGTTTATGCTGATATCCACCGACAAGGCGGTCAACCCCACCAACATCATGGGCGCCACCAAACGCATTGCCGAGCTGCTCATCCAGCAGAAAAACCGCAGCGGCAATACGCGCTTCGCGGCGGTGCGCTTCGGCAATGTGCTGGGCAGCCATTCCAGCGTCATACCGATTTTCCAGCGGCAGCTGCAGGTGGGCGGGCCGCTTACCGTGACGCATAAAGACGTCACACGCTATTTCATGACCATCCCCGAAGCGGTGCAGCTGGTGCTGGAGTCCGCTTCCATCATGCAGGGCGGCGAGATATTCGTGCTGGACATGGGCGAACCCATCCGCATCTACGACCTAGCCACCACGATGATTAAGCTGGCAGGGCTGGTGCCAGAAAAGGATATCAAGATCGAGGTGACCGGCCTACGGCCGGGCGAAAAACTCCACGAGGAGCTGTGCCTGCCCGAGGAAACCGTGGTCACCACCTCGAATAACAAAATATACGTGATGCGGCCGGAGAGCAGCGAACCCGATACGGAATCGGACGCGCTGCTGGCAGAGCTGCTGGACAGCATCAACAGCAGGAACCAGGCCCGCATCTGTGATCTGGTGCAGCGGCTGGTTCCCTCGCTGCAACACAGAAAGATCAGTTGACGGAGGCAGGATGAATTTGGAGCCGTCACAGGGCATGACACGATATTCAATGAAAGCCATCCTGGAAACGGTTTTCCGGCGATGGTTTTGGTGTGCCCTTTTTGCGTTCCTGTTCGCATTCGGCATCTCCGCCGTCTACTGGAGCGGATACTTTTCATCCGTCAAACTGTCCGCCACGTTCATACCCGCTGCGCCGTCGGCGGCTGCCAATGCGAACGTGCCGGGCAGTTACAGCGTCCTTATGTCCCAGTCGTACGTGACGCACGAGGAGGTGCTGGACGCCGTCGCGAAATCGGTCAGCTTCGCCGTCTCCACCGAAGATCTGCTGCATGCCATCTCGTCTGAGGTCAGTGAAAACGGCATGTCCGCCACCGTCACGGTAGAATGGCGCAGCCGGGACCAGGCAGCCGAAATTTTAAGCGCGCTCAAGGCCAACCTGTCGTACGCGGTGGCGCGTTCCGCCCAGGCAGGCGTCATCAAATGGCTGGAGAGCGATCCCGCAGGCTCAGCCGCGCCGAGCGTCAGCCGCACGCGGGCCGCAATTGTATTCGTCATTGCCGGGCTGTTCGGCGCGCTTTTTGGCGCGGGTGTCGCGTTTCTCATCGGCTGCTTCGACAAGCGCGTCTACGACCCCATGAGCGTCACTTACGCCGGCGATGTCCGCGTCATCGGCATGGTAGGGCGGCACATTGACAAACCGGACGACAGGCAGATGCAGCAAACCGCCGCCATCGCGATGTACCTTAAGAAACTGGCGGAGACCAACCACCACAAGCTGGTGATGTGCCTTTCCCCCGGCCCCCAGTGCGGCACCAGCACAATCGTGCGCGACGTCGCGCTGGTGCTCGCGGGCATGCAGATGAAGATTCTGATCGTCACAGTCACGGCGCAGGGCGGCTTTTTGCCGTCGGCGCCTGCCATCACGCCGCTAACTCCCGGCGTAGATACCTGCACGGTGCCGTGGGACGACAAGGAGAGCAACCCGGATTTCGACGGCCCCCTCTCCTCCGCGCTCGCCATGGGCATTAAGCACTACGCGTTGGTGCTGGTGGACTGCCCGCCGCTGCTGTCGCACGTGCAGCTCTCCGGCCTCGTTGCGGGCATGGACACCACGCTGCTGGTCTGCGGCGCGGGCGTCACCACGCACGAGGAGGTGGGCGCGGCGGTGTCGCTGCTGTCCCGGACGTCGGACAAGCCCGTCTACTGCGTCTGGAACTTTGTGGACCGGCGGTACGAATACGCCTATCTGCCTGTGGAAGCCGAGGCGGAACCGGCAAGAAAGGTAACGGATGAGTACAAGAATATCGGTGCTGATGTCCGCCTATAACAACGAAGCCACGGTGGGCAACAGCATCGCCTCTATCGTAGCGCAAACATACGCTGACTGGGAACTGCTGCTAGTGGACGACAAGTCCGCCGACGGCAGTCTTCATATACTCGCCGATTGGGCGCGGCGCGACAGCCGCATCCGCCTGATACAAAACGAGCGCAACATGGGGCTCGCCGCGTCGCTGAACCGCGCGCTGGATGTGGCCTGCGGCGAATACGTTGCTCGTATGGACGGCGACGATATTTCGCTGCCGCACCGTTTTGAAAAACAGATCGCGTTTCTGGACGCCCATCCGGAGCACGCCATCGTGGGCAGCAGCGCCTTGGTGTTCGACCGGGAAGGCGTATGGGAAACGCGCACCTGCAAGGAACTGCCGCAGAACAAGGATTTT
>JBMNOT010000178.1:0-4413 GCA_050943225.1 Christensenellales bacterium
TGTGACCAATACGCTGACGCTGCCGTACCTGTCGCCGATACTGGGGCTGGCGGTATCCGCCGTGGCGGTGCTGTGCCACGGAAGACGCGCGCCCGAATACGCGCCGGTTTTGGCCGGGCTTTTCGGCTTGGCAGATGCGGTCATGACTCTGCTGTCCGACTTTGCCCGCAGCGTGGTGCTGTTTGACATCCGCACGATGGCCGCGCTGTCGTTCGCGGTATGTTTGTGCGCGTCCTATTTCTCCATTCGCAGGAAACGAGGCCGCCATGCCGCGCCATACGGGCACCAGGATGCCCCGCCCGAAGCCGAAGCCAAGGTTCAGTAACGCCTCGGGTGAAGTGCAGAAAGCTATACTGATAACCGTCTCTTTCTTGGTTCTGCCAACAACCTCATTTCCATGTTCATCTTTTTCTTCAATTTTGTCAGACCGCATTCCGCCCTTTCGAACTTCACACCCGCCCAAGTCGCAGGCCTTTCGCTATCACCTTCACAAAAACGCAAGTATTACCTCGTGGCTTGATGATATTCTACGTCTGTGGCTCCTATTCTTTCATGTTAACTTTACAGAGCCGCCATATTTATTTATTACTTTTGGATCCCCGCAAAGCGTATTCTGTTATGCGAATACGGGAACGCTGCTGGATGTGGTGGACGGCGACAATTCCTGTATGATCATATGCCGAACATCAGGCAATGCCCTTGTGCTTTTCATCCATCCCAAAACAGCAGACGGGTATAAAATAGGTACATATTGGATGCGAGAGGATGTTTATTCTGAACACATTGAACCTTTTGCAATATCTGTATATCGGTTCAAAGGCTCGAGGGATTATTATATTACTGCTTCTGGCATAACGACTGATGATAATTTAACAGTATAAGATTCTTATGATTCTGATTTTAGAATGCTGGTCAAGAGCATTCCCAATACAAATTTGAAAACCGTACTCAGCTATACTTACGTTAACAATATACAGGATGACTACTGCCTGGATATTGGCGGCCGTACTGTGGCTCTAAAGAAGTAAGCTACGGCGCCGCCATTTCGCCGAGATAACTCTGGTGCATCGCCGTAAAATAAGCTATAATACCCACTATGTCCAGGGAAGGCAAAAGCGCATTGTTTGAGGTAAAAAACGTGGCTGCCGGGAGCCCGGCGGCGCTGGCAGGGATTCAGCCCGGTGATCAAATCATATCCATAAACGGCGAGCCGCTCATTGACTACGTCGACTACGTCTATTTCTGCGCGCAGGAGAAGCTGCGCTTTTATGTGCTGCGCGGCGGCAGGAAACTTAAGATCCGCGCCCGCAACGACGACGGCGGCGACCTCGGGCTGGAGTTTACGCAGCCGCTGCTGGGCAAAAAGCGGGTGTGCGGCAATCGGTGCATATTCTGCTTTGTGGAGCAGCTGCCCAAGGGCATGCGCAGGAGCCTGTATATTAAGGACGAGGACTGGCGCTATTCGCTGGTGTTCGGCAACTATGTGACGCTGTCCGACATCGGCAAAAAGGAGTTCAGGAGGATTTTAAAGCGCAAGGCGTCGCCGCTGAATATATCCGTGCACACCGTGGACGAGGCGCTGCGCCGCCACATGCTGGGGAACCCGCGCGGCCTTGCCATTCGCCCGATGCTGCGGAAAATTGCCGCGGCTGGCATGCGCTTTCACGCACAGGCGGTGATCTGCCCCAGATATAATGACGGCGCCAAGCTGGAGGAGACATTCCTGTTCCTGAAAGCGCTGTATCCCGCGGCGATGTCGCTCGCCGTGGTGCCCGTGGGCTTGACCGGCCACCGGGAGGGTTTGACGCCGCTTGAACCCGTTACCCCGGAGATGGCGCGGCGCACCATCAAAGAGGTTGAAAATTGGCAGAAAGAATGTTTAAATAGTATCGATACGCGGTTTGTGTTCGCGTCCGACGAATATTATCTGCGCGCTGGGCTGCCGCTGCCGGCCGCCGAGGAGTATGAGGACTATTGCCAGATCGAGAACGGTGTGGGGTTGGTTGCGCGGCTGCTGTCGCAGGTGGACGAGGCGCTGGAAAGCGCACAGCCCGGCAGCCTTCGGCATGTGAGCCTCGCCACGGGCGTGGACGCGCTGCCCGTCGTGCGCGAGCTGGCTGAGCGGGCAGGGCAGAAGCTGGGCGTGCGCGTGAGCGCGTATGCCGTGGACAACCTGACGTTCGGCGGCGGCGTGACGGTGGCGGGCCTTCTGGGCGGCCGCGATTTTCTGCGGGCGCTTGAAGGCAAAGAACTCGGCGAACGGCTGCTGATATCCGCTGTGGCGCTGCGGGACGACGGCATATTTCTGGACGATATGACGCTTTCGGAGCTGGAGGAGGCGCTCGGCGTGCCGGTGTTTCCGGCGGCGGACGCCTTTGATCTGGTAAGCTGCATGGCGGGACAACCTCTGAAGGAGAAACATGGCTAAACCCTTTGTCGCTATCGTGGGTCGGCCCAATGTGGGCAAATCCACGTTTTTCAACCGAATCGCGGGCAAGCGCATATCCATCGTAGAGGATACGCCCGGCGTAACACGGGACCGCATCTACGCGGACGCGGAATGGCTGGGCCGCGAGTTTACGCTGATCGATACGGGCGGTATCGACCCGGACGCATCCGACGTCATACTGGTGCAGATGCGGCGTCAGGCCGAGCTTGCGGTGGACATCGCGGACGTGATATTGTTCTTTGTGGACGCCAAGCAAGGAATGGTGAGCGCCGACCAGGAGGTCGCCGATATGCTGCGGCGCAGCGGCAAACCCATCATCACCGTGGTTAACAAGGTGGATTCACCCAAGGACGAGGCGTCGGTATACGACTTCTACGCGCTGGGCACCGACAACCTGTTTGCGATATCCTCATCCCAGGGGTTGGGTCTTGGCGACCTGCTGGACGCCGTGATTGCGCAATTGGGCGAAACGGAATCTGCGGAACCCGATGCCGGCGACGTTTTAAAGATCGCCGTGGTGGGCCGGCCCAATGTCGGCAAGTCGTCGCTGGTGAACGCGCTGATCGGCGAGCAGCGCACCATCGTGTCGGACATTGCCGGCACCACGCGGGACGCCATCGACGTGCCGTTTGAGCGGGACGGGCAGCGCTATGTGCTGATCGATACCGCGGGCATCCGCAGGAAAGCGCGCATTGAGGATAAGTCCATCGAGCGCTACAGCGTGATCCGCGCGTTTGCCGCGGTGCGTCGTTCGGACGTGGTGGTGGTGATGGTGGACGCGACGCAGGGCATCGCCGAGCAGGACGTGAAGGTGGCGGGCTTTGTGCATGAGGAGGGCAAGCCGTGCGTGATTGCACTTAACAAGTGGGACGCCGTCGAGAAGGACACCTATACCATCAGAAAACATGAGAAGGATATCGCGTCGGCGCTGGCATTCATGAGCTACGCGCAGACGGTGACAATATCCGCCAAGACGGGGCTAAGGTTGAACAAGCTGCTGGATGCGCTGCATCTGGCCCGGGAGAACAGCCTGCGCCGCATCACGACAGGGATGCTGAACGAGTGCATTTCTGAAGCCATTGCAATGGTGGAGCCGCCGTCCGATAAGGGAAGAAGGCTCAAGATCTATTACGCAGCGCAGGTGGGCGAAGCGCCTCCCCACATCGTGTTGTTTGTCAACGATGCGAAGCTGATGCATTTTTCTTACCTGCGCTATCTTGAAAACTTTCTGAGAAAAACTTTTGATTTTGCGGGTACACCGCTGCGGCTTTCTGTCCGAAACAAGAACGAGTGAAGAAAGGGAGTCTTATATGGTCTTAAGATATGTATTGACAGCTATGGTCGGCTATCTGCTGGGATGCATTTTATTTGGGGATATCGCCAGCAAACTGTTTAAGGGTAAGGATATCCGCAAGGTGGGCAGCGGCAATATCGGTACTGCCAACGCTATCCGTACCTATGGCTGGGGCGGCGGTGTATTTACTTTCGTGGGAGACGTGGCTAAGGGTGTATTGGCGGCGCTCATCGGCAAATGGCTGCTGCCGCAGGTGCTGACAGACGGCGCCGTATCGCTGCTTGACATGAGCGCTCAGCCCGGCGTGGCTATCGGCGTGTGCGTGGGCGGAGTGGCGGCGGTGCTGGGGCACATCTGGCCGGTATTCCAGAAATTCCGCGGCGGCAAGGGCGTGGCGACCACTTTGGGCGTGTTGCTCATAATGATGCCGGTGCATACCGCCATCGTCCTGGCCATTTCCCTGATTATTGTGGCGTGCACGCGCACAATGTCCATCGGTTCGCTGGTCGGTACGGCGCTGGTGACGGTAATATCGTTCGTGTTCTTCTGGGGGGATATCGCCAACCATTTAACCTGCGTGGTGCTTTTGATTCTCGTGTACTACTCGCACCGCATGAACATCAAGCGTCTGGCCGAGGGTAAGGAAAACCTGCTTTAGAGGGGGGCAAAT
>JBMNOT010000179.1:0-4398 GCA_050943225.1 Christensenellales bacterium
CGCCGCTGCCCATGCCGTCGCACACCATCATCAGGTGACGCCCGTCGCGCAGCCTCGAGAACACGCAGCTGTCGCCCGATACCCGGCCTTTGGCCATCTGCGCAACGCCCGTCTCCACGCGAAACCTGCCCGCCTGCTCAAAGCGCAGCAGGCGGTACGCGCCGTTTCTGCTCGCTGTCTCCGAAGCCTTATACATCCGCACGCCGCACACATTGGAAAGCATCCTCTCAATGCTGCTGATGCCTTCCTCGCCGCCGTAATTCCTGAGCCGGAGTCCCACGGCCATCTGCCCGCCCATCATCTCTGCGCATACTTCGTGCACGCGGATATTCTCGGCGTCCAGCGCCGCCGCGATGCGCTCTTCCAGCTGCTCCAGGAAGCTAAAGCCGGTATCCATCTCCTTGCCGAGATCTGCCACCACCCGGGCCACGCCTTTAAGCTGCCTGCCGGTCACCACGCGGGATTCGTCGATTTTCCGCCGCCATTTCAGGCTCAAAAGGTAAGTGCCAAACACGTTCTCCGCCGCCGTGAGCAAACCCTTTACATTGTAGCACTTCTTGAGAAACGCCGGGTCAATGCAGCTCTCGTCGATATGGCCTTTATTTTCATACGCAGCAAACAGCCGGCTGAACACGCCGTACGTGCTGAGGAACTCCTTGTCCCAGCAGCTCTTTTTGAACACGCAGTCCCTGCAAGTGCTCTCCGCCACCAGCTCCAGCACGTCGGACAGTTCCTCTTTGTCCAGCCTGTTCTCCACGTCTGCGGCAAACATCTCGCCCGTCTGCAAAAACACCTGCGAGACCTCTTTTAAGCGGCCCACCGTCAGTTCCTTAATGCGGCGGGTGTGCATGCTGTTTTCAAACTCCCGCCGCGTTTTGGGGTCCATAAACCGCCCCGCGAAGGCGAGCGCCTTTTTGGGGATTGCGCAAAACAGTACCGTGGCCACGCCCGCCTCGATCAGCACGCTCAGCCACTGCGACATCTCGGACAGCGCGATGGACATCATCAGCGCCGTCAGCATAAAGCCCAGCGCCGTGCCCGGCTTTTTCAGCCGGCGCAGCGTACCCGCCGCCAGTGCGGCCACGCCCAGCAGCGCGGCCATCGAGAGGTTCGCGGATATGCCAAGATACAGCGCCACGCCGGCCACTAGGCCCACGCCCGCGCCCAGCGCCGCACCGCCCGCATACGCCACGCACAAAACCAGCACCATTGCGATGATGTCGGCTATATAGACGCCGCGCACATTAAGCCGGCCAAACATGCATATCAGCGCCATAGCGCCCAGCGCAAGACAGATCGTCTCCTCCGCGGAAAGCATCGTGCGCTTTTTGCCGCTGGTTAATTGCATCAGCGTGCCGATCACATAGATCATCACCAGCGCAATCAGGCACTCCAGCACCGCTGTCATGAACACCGCAAGATCTGCCGTTTTAAACACCAGCGCGCTCACCGAATATGCGCAGGCGGTAAACATCATCGCCATCCAGCGCTGGCCCCGCCCCACCACCAGCAGCGCGCCGCATATCAGCAGCGCCACGCAGATAACGAACAGCGCATCGTGCCCTATCAGCAGTGCGCCCAGGCACACGCCCGCAGCCGTCGCGAGCACCTCAGGCCGACCGCGCGTATGACACGCGGCAACCAGCGCAGGCCCAAACGGCGATATTCCGCCAAGCAGCCGGATACGCCCCAGCAAAAACCCCATAGCCGCGTAGACCAGCAAGAACAGGATCTTTTTCCACAGATCAGTATTCAGGATGCCGGTATTCTGCTGCGTTTCCGTCCTTAAGTCCCGGCTATCCTGCACCCCTGTCGCCACAGGTGACATATCCATGATCAACTCCCGTCGAAGTATGGTAACCCCTATTATAGAAGCGCCCCGCCCAGAACATTGTCGGTCTGCGCCAGTTCATAGCGGATAATTTGCCGATTTGCCCTGATTTTTTTTACTGAGTGTGTATAATTTTTGCCGATTTTGCGTATACTGATTAGTTAAGCATTTTTTTTACCCCTCTGCCCTGCCCCGTTTCCACTAAAAAGAATTGCGTCTTCATAAATTGCTGGTATAATGTAAACCAAATTACTTTATGCATAGTGGACAAGTTTTGATTTTATAACAGGGAGGATAATTGTTCATGCAGTGTTCCAGAGAAGTGGACGAAATGGTATGTGTGGCTAAAGGCCCCAAGCACGGCCCGGCGCCCATTCCCGTGGAAGGCCGGTGGGTTCAGGCCAAGCAGATCACCGATATTTCCGGTCTGACGCACGGCGTGGGCTGGTGCGCGCCGCAGCAGGGCGCATGCAAGCTGACGCTCAACGTGAAAGAGGGTATCATCGAAGAGGCGCTCGTTGAGACTATCGGCTGCAGCGGCATGACGCACAGCGCGGCGATGGCTGCGGAAATACTGCCCGGCAAGACGCTGCTCGAAGCGCTCAATACCGACCTCGTGTGCGACGCGATCAACACCGCCATGCGCGAGCTGTTCCTGCAGATCGTGTATGGCCGCACGCAGACGGCGTTCTCCGAAGACGGCCTGCCCATCGGCGCGGGGCTGGAAGACCTCGGCAAGGGCCTTCGATCCCAGGTGGGCACGATTTACAGCACAAAGGCCAAGGGCGTGCGCTATCTCGAGATGGCGGAAGGCTATGTGACCGAACTGGCGCTGTCGGAGACTGACGAAGTCATCGGCTACAAGTTCGTGCACCTCGGCAAGATGATGGAAGCCATCCGCAAGGGTACCGACCCGGCAACGGCGCTTGCTCAAAACACAAGTACATACGGTCAGTTCGAAGGCGCGGCGAAATACATCGACCCGCGTGCGAAATAGGAGGTCGAAATTATGGTAACATTTGAAGGATATAACAGACGCATCGCGGGCATCGAGGCCTGCATGAAACAATACGGCTTTGAGAGCCTTGAACAGGCAGACGAGTTCTGCAAAAGCCACGGTATCGACGTGGCAGCCATCGTGAAGGGCGTGCAGCCCATCGCTTTCGACAACGCGGTGTGGGCGTACACGCTGGGCGCGGCCATCGCGCTGAAAAAAGGCTGCAAAAATGCGGCGGACACGGCGGAAGCCATCGGCATCGGTTTGCAGGCGTTCTGCGTCCCCGGAAGCGTGGCGGAACAGCGCCAGGTGGGCCTGGGCCACGGCAACCTGGCGGCGATGCTGCTACGCGAAGAGACGCAGTGCTTCTGCTTCCTCGCGGGGCACGAGTCTTTCGCGGCGGCGGAAGGCGCTATCGGCATCGCGCGGACGGCCAACAAGGTCCGCAAGACGCCGCTGCGCGTTATATTGAACGGCCTCGGCAAGGACGCGGCTTACATCATCTCGCGCATCAACGGCTTTACCTATGTGGAAACGGAATACGACTACGCGACCGGCGAGCTTAAGATACTGGAGGAAAGAGCTTTCTCCACCGGCGAACGCGCGAAGGTCAAATGCTACGGCGCGGACGACGTATCCGAAGGCGTGGCCATCATGCGGCACGAGGGCGTGGACGTGTCCATCACCGGCAACTCCACCAACCCCACCCGCTTCCAGCACCCCGTTGCGGGTACCTATAAGAAGTGGGCCATCGAAAACGGCAAGAAGTATTTCTCCGTGGCGTCGGGCGGCGGCACGGGCCGCACGCTGCATCCGGACAACATGGCGGCCGGTCCCGCTTCCTACGGCATGACGGATACCATGGGCCGCATGCACAGCGACGCGCAGTTCGCAGGTTCGTCTTCAGTGCCGGCGCACGTGGAGATGATGGGCCTTATCGGCATGGGCAACAACCCGATGGTGGGCGCTTCCGTGGCAGTAGCCGTGGCGGTGGAGCAGGCCCTGTCGTAAAATCGAAAGCATATCTGCCAAGCATAACGGGCGACCAACAGGCCGCCCGTTTTAATTCCGTAATCAGTTTTGAACACTCCCGCATATCCGGTATCGCGGAAGATAAAACAATATCTCCACAGCCAAAATAAGGGCACACCCTGCCGGTATCCCGCCAGAGACGCCCCGCTTTGCCCGTTTGGGCTAAAACTCGGTATTCACAAGCTTCTCAATCGCTTCGATGGCTTCCTTTTCGTCCTTGCCGTTGGCGAACACATAGATTTTCTCGCCGGGCCCCACACCCAGCGACAGCACGCCCATAATGCTTTTGGCATTAATTTTCTTGTTGCCCTTTTCGACGAAAATCTGTGATGTAAAACCGCCGGCCACCTGGACAAACATCGCCGCTTTGGAGGCCCTTAACCCCTCAGGGTTTTTGATGGTCAGTTCCTTCGCCTGCATGTATTCCCTCCCTTGTCGATTTGAGGTGTTCGGCAATGCTGATGAGCTTTCTTAATTTATGGTTGACGCCCGACCGGGAGCCAGCGCCCAGCATCGCGGCCAGCTCCTCCAGCGACGC
>JBMNOT010000180.1:0-4378 GCA_050943225.1 Christensenellales bacterium
AGCGGTCGTCATATTGGCGCTGCTTATGGCGCTGGCGGCGGCGCTCATAGGCTGCGGCAATACGGAGGCGGTATACGGCAGGGATGATACGGCCATCAGCGTGGGGAGCGGCGAAAAGTTCACGATCAGGCTGGATGCGAGCCCCACGACGGGTTATGAATGGAGCGTGTCGGTCAGCGACGAGGCGGTGGTGTCGCTGGAGAAGTCGGAATACCAGCAGGGCGGGAGCGGCTTAGTGGGCGCGGGCGGTACGCAGGTGCTGGTGTTTAAGGCGAACAAGGCGGGCACTGCAACCATCGATCTCGTTTACCAGCGGAGCTGGGAGACCAAGGAGGACGACGAGCGGCTGCAGTACGCCGTCACCGTCAAGTGACCTGTCCGGCTTTATCGGCGCGCATTTTCTTATGGTATGATAAAGCCCCCGTACCCGGACCCGGGCGCAGGGGCTTTTTTCTTTTGTGCTGGGGGCTAGCCGCTGACCGGCATCGCTTGATGTACGGCCCGTGCCGTGACGGGCCGCTGCCGGTTTTCTGGCGGATTTTCCGGCGAATACGCTACTGCGCCAACCGGCTTCAGTCAGGCGTTGCTCAGCACCAGCCGCAGCAGCGCCAGACCTTGCAGCAGCGCCAGTTGCTGCAGCAATTCCGGTTCTTAAAACAGCGCCAGCTGCTGCAGAAATTGCCCAGGCCGCACTGGCAGCCGCCGAAAAAGCCGTGAACACACATAAATGTCACCCCCTTGATCCATGTATATTCAGTGAAATCATAGATGGTGACACCTGACGGGCATGCAAACGCGGAGCGGGGCGTGAATGGCTGCCGTACCGGCAGCGCAAACTATCGGGTAAAGGAGGGCAAATATATGAAGCAGAGGAAGCCCAGAAAAAGAGCCCCGCGCGACATGGTGGAAAAGCAAAAGGCCGCGCTGGAAAAGGTGGGCGTGGAGAACGTCGCTGTATCGAGCGGCAACGTGCCCAATCCGCACGACGGATAAGCGGCCGGGAGCGATGCCTCTCCCGCTTCCGCGCGGCGGCCCGCGGGAGAGGCGCTTCCACCCGCGTGTCACTTCGGTTTTGATTTCCCATTTTTGGTGTACATGATATAATAATGCATCACATTAGTATTCTGACAGCTAAGTAGTCTGACAGCGCACCGATGATTTTCGGGAGGATGAACAGATGAACTGTTTTCGCTGCGGCCGGGAAAACGGGCAGGGCTCTGCTTTTTGCTCTTATTGCGGCGCGCCTTTAACGTCGGCTGACGCACCGCAGCAGGCTGCCAATAAGAAACGCGCGAGGCTTATCATCGGCATTGCGGCCGGGGTCGTGGCGCTGGCCGGCATGCTGACGGCGGCGAATTTCCTGTTTCTTGCCGGGCCGGGCGTAAAAGGCCTGTGGGTGTGCCGGGAGCGCGGCTGGGCGCTGCGCATCGAGGATAGCGTGCTGACGGAATACAGCCCGGCAGGTACCGACAAGATAAGCTACACGTATCAGAACGGCAAGGGTACGGCGATGCTGTCGAGCGGCGAGGTCAGTTTTACCGTCAGCAGCGGCGAGATGACGCTGGTGGACGAAGAGACGGGTGAAAAGTACCTGTTTGTGCGGGACGACGGCGCGGATGTGGAGGCTGTCGTTGCGGCTGGTTTGCGCGGCCTGTGGAGCAGCGAAGAGCTGGGCCGGGTGCTCGACCTGGGCGAAAATGGAACTCTGAAGCTGCATACGATTTCAGACGAATCGGACGGGAGTTTTGCGCTTGACCCCATGAAGGGACGGGGCGCCATCACGCTGGACGGGCGGGAATACGGCTTCACGGCGGGGTGGGATATCATCACCGTCGAGGGGATGGGCGGTTTTGTGCGTGCGGACGTAGCATTGGACGTGGCGGCATTTGTCCGGGAGCACGGCAAAAGCCCGCTGGCGGGGACGTGGTATGACGTCAGCGGGCAGTACGGCGCCATCACATTCGGGGAGGACGGCACTTACCGGGTGGAGCTGTACGGCAAGACGTCGACGGGCGCCTACACCTTCGACGCCGTGACGGGCGAGGGCTTCATCCAGCCCGACGGCGGGGACGAGCCCATGGGTTTTATTCTTGAGGACGGCAGGCTGGTGCTGGGAGAAGCGGCGTATACCCGGCAGTACGTGGAGCAGCCGGGCGCGGAGGATTACTATGCGGCCGTCGCGGGCTCGTGGGTGGCTGCTGAAGACCACAGCCTCGTGCTGGAGTTTGCCGGGGACGGAACGGTGGTTTTCCATTCGGGCAGCGGCAGCGCGAGCGGCACGTTCTCGTTCAACCCGGTGGACCGGACCGGCACCATATGGCTGGCCGAAACGGAGCATTATCCCTTCCGGCTGGCTGAGGATACGCTGTATGTCGATAACGACCCGTACGTGCGCGCGGACGCGGTGAACACGCCGGAGAGGGAGCCCGATTCCCTGCTGGGCCTGTGGTATGACGAGGCGGGGCAGGCGGGCACGCTGTACTTTGAGGAAAACGGCGCCGTGACAAT
Organism: Christensenellales bacterium; assembly: GCA_050943225.1. Lineage (GTDB taxonomy): Bacteria > Bacillota > Clostridia > Christensenellales > SZUA-584 > SZUA-584. The sequence goes on from JBMNOT010000180.1 coordinate 2,509, forward strand.
GGAGACGCACGGCGTGGTGTATGACGGCACATACACGTTTAACAAAGCTGCGGGCAGCGGAAAAGTGGTGGTGAAAGTGGACGGCGAGGACGTCACAATCAGCATCTACCTGCTGTACGGCAAGCTGTATACCGACGACACCGTTTATACGCAGACCTACGTTGAACAGGCGCAGTGATGAAGCTGTGTCCAATGACGGCACAGCATCGAATAACCTATTAGCATAACACCGCGGGGAACTATCTTGCGGTATTTTTGTCTGCTCGTTGTCACGCCGGAGCTTTTCCGATACAATACGACTGGTATGTACCTGCCGCAAGGCTAAGGTTAGCGCTGCGCCGCGGACAGAAAAAGCCGGCTGGGTGTTTGTTGACATGCGGCGCGGGCTTATGTTAGTATACAGTGAATATTTATGCAATGAGGAACTGTAGATGAAGCATTGGGGACAGTTAGATATTGACGAGCGGGGGCATCTCCGCCTGGGCGGCTGTGACGCGCTGGAGCTGGCTGAACGGTTCGGCACGCCGCTGTACGTGATGGAAGAGGATGTGATCCGCCGCGTGTGCCGCAGCTATACCAGTGCGCTGGCCGGTTACAGGGGCGGCGGGCTGATACTTTTTGCCAGCAAGGCGTTTATGACCACGGCCATGTGCAAGATCGTGGCGAGCGAGGGCCTGGGGCTGGACGTGGTGTCGGGCGGCGAGCTGTATGTGGCGATGAACGCCGGCTTCGACATGAGCAAGGTTTACCTGCACGGCAACAACAAGACGCCGGAAGACCTGCGCATGGCGGTGGACGCGGGCGTGGGCCGCGTGGTGATCGACAGCATGAACGAAATAGGCCTGCTGGCGGGCATCGCGAAGGAGAAGGGCCGCGTGCAGCCGGTGTCGGTGCGCGTGAAGCCGGGCATTGAGGCGCATACGCACGAGTACATCAAGACGGGGCAGGAAGATTCCAAGTTCGGTTTCGGCATTGGCGACGGACAAGCCCTGCAGGCGATACGTGAAATTCTGCGTTACGACAGCCTGGAGCTGGTGGGGCTGCACTGCCACATCGGCTCGCAGATATTCGAGGTAGAGCCGTTCCGCGAGACGGTGGACGTGATGTTCGACTTCATGCAGGACATCAAGGCGCAGATCGGCTTTGCGTTCCGGGAGATTAACTTCGGCGGCGGTTTCGGCATCCATTACACGGCAGACGACAAGCCCTTGGAGCCGCATGTGTATGTGAAGGAGATGCTGGACGAACTGACAACGCTGTGCGACGAGCGGGGCATGGAGCCCCCGGCGTTCGTGATCGAACCGGGCCGGTCCATCGTGGGCGAGGCGGGCACCACGCTGTATACCATCGGCGACATCAAGACCATTCCGGGCGTGCGCACCTATGTGAGCATGGACGGCAGCATGGCGGACAACCCCCGGCCGGCGCTGTATCAGGCGCAGTACACCTGTGCTTTGGCGGGCAGGATGAACGAGCCCGACGAGATGGTGGTGTCCATCGCGGGCCGGGCCTGCGAAAGCGGCGATATGCTGATATGGAACGCGGCGCTGCCCAAGGCGCGCCCGGGCGACATACTAGCGGTGTTTTCCACCGGCGCGTACAACTACTCGATGGCGAGCAACTACAACAAGCTGCCGCATCCGGCGGTGGTGCTGGTCAAGGACGGCCGCGCGGCGCTGATGGTAAAACGGCAGTCGTACGAGGACCTGGTGCGCAACGACTGTATTCCGGAGTGGCTTAAATAGGCGAAAAACCGCAGACTGAGAGGATGCACAATGCGCATCCTTTTTTTGTTAGCGAAATGCGGCGAAATCGTCATGTTTTTAGGGCAACAATATTTTGCCGTTTTGTCTGGAAAAATGCTGGACAA
>JBMNOT010000008.1:0-23586 GCA_050943225.1 Christensenellales bacterium
CGCCAGATATCCTCAATTCACCCAAAGTCGGGCACCCGCTATTCCTCCTTCATTAGCAGCCGCACCGCCTCCACCGCGGCCCGAATCGCGCGCTCAGGGTCATGGCACTCAGGGTTGGAAAGCCCCTGCCGCGCGCGCTCCTGGTTCCATACCGTGCTCAGCACGCATCCCGCCCGCGCCCTCAGCACCTGGGCCACGATAAACAGCGTGGCGCTCTCCATCTCAGAAGCCAGGCAGCCCGCCTTGATCCACGCCTCCCACTTCTGCTTCAGCTCATATCCCGCCGGCATGCGGTCCGGATTGTGCTGCCCGTAGAACGAATCCTTGCAGTGTACCACGCCCGCGTGATAAGTAAAGCCCAAATTCTTCGCCGCATTAATCAGCGCGTTCGTCATGCCGACGTCCGCAACCGCCGGAAACTCGATGGGCACATATTCGCGCGTGGTGCCCTCCATCCGTATCGCCGCGCTGGCAATCACCACGTCTCCGCCCATCACCTCGGTCTGCATGCCGCCGCACGTGCCCACGCGGATAAACGTGCGCACGCCCGTCATATACAGCTCCTCCACCGCAATGGCCGTGGAAGGCCCGCCCATGCCGGTGGACATCACCAGTACAGGCTGCCTCTCTATCTCGCCCAGCCAAGTGGTGTACTCGCGATTTTGATGGTAAAATCGCGGATTGTCCAGAAACGCCGCAATTTTTTCCACGCGGCCGGGGTCTCCCGGCAGTATCGCGTATTTCGCCCCGTGGGAATCATCAAATCCGACATGATACAGCGCTTCCATTCCTAAACCCCTCCCGTATATTCTTATCCCTGATTATACCAGCATCCGCTGCGCTCCGCATGCTTTTTTAAGCCCAAACGAAAAAGCGGCCGGGCCGGCTGGCTCAGCCGCCTTCAGCCGCGTCCGATCAGTACGGATTCATGAACATCTGCGTCCAGTACAGCGTGCCGTTGGCCGCTTTGGCGACGCCCACGCCTATCGTGGTATACGCGGAGGAGAGCATGTTGGCCCTGTGTCCCGGCGATTTCATCCACGCGTTCATCACCTCGGCCGCCGTCCTCTGGCCGTAAGCGATGTTCTCGCCCGCCGCGCTGAACCGCAGGCCAAACTGCTCCATCATCTCAAACGGCGAACCGTACGTGGGCGACGTATGCGAGAAATACTTCTTGTTGATCATATCCTGGCTCTTCAGCCGCGCCACATATGCAAGGTTGGTGTTGTACTTGAACGTCGCCAGGCCGCGCGCCGCCCTCTCCTTGTTCACCAGCTCAAACACCTGCTGCTCGTACGACGCCAGCGATTTGGTGTCCGGTATGGTGATCTTCTGACCCACGTAGATCATCGCGGGGTTTTTGATGTTGGGGTTTGCCTTCAGCAGCTCCGTATAGCTGATCTCAAACCGTTTGGCGATGGCGTACATGGTATCGCCCTTCTGGACGGTATATGTCACCATCTTGGTAGCGGGTATCGTGATCTTCTGCCCCACGTAGATCAGCGACGGGTTCTTGATGGACGGGTTGGCGCTCAGCAGCTCGCTTATCGTCACTCCGTATTTGCTCGCGATTTTTGCCAGCGTATCGCCCCACTGCACGGTATATGTGGTGTCCGCCATTGCCAGCGTCGTCGTCAGCATGCACAAAAGTAGCGTCAGCACCACGACATTCAGCAATATTTTCTTTACCATCGATGTCACTCCTTTGTTGCCCTGAAAATACTGTTATCAGCATTATTCTGCATCAAAAAGCGTCACAATATTTTACTTGTGCATCATTCCATGTTAATATTGGTCTATACCATTTTTGAGGGTTCTGTCATGAAAAAAGTGCCTACGTATCTCAAACTGAAAGAGGAAATACTGCAGCGCATCGCCAGCGGCGAGCTGGTGCCGGGGCAGCGGCTGCCCTCCGAGCGCGACCTCGCCGAAATGAAAGGCCTCTCCCGCATGACGGTGCGGCAGGCGCTATCCGAGCTGGTAGCCGCCGGCGCGCTGTACCGTGAGCAGGGCCGCGGCACTTTCGTGTCCGCGCGCAAAATGCAGCAGCGCAACATATCGAGCTTTTCCGAAACGGTGCGCCAGCGCGGCTTTAATCCAGACACGCGCGTGCTGGGGTTTGCCATGGGCCCGCCGCCCGAAGACGTCGCCCGGCGCCTGATGCTGCCGCCCGGCGGCGAAACATACCGCGCGCTGCGCGTGCGGCTCGCCGATGCCACGCCCGTCGCGGTGGAAGAAGTGTTCATCCCTCTGCACATCTGCCCCGGCCTCACGCGGGACGACCTGAAGGGCTCGCTGTACCGCCTGATCACCGACAAGTACGGCCACCGCATCGGCAGCGTAGACAGCTCGGTCTCCGCACGGCTTGCCAGCGCCCGCGACCAGAAATTCCTCGCAGTGCCCCGCGGAACGCCAGTGCTGCGCGTGCTCAGCCTGTATTATTCCACCGGCGGACTCACGCTGTACGACGAGCGCGCCGTGTACCGGTCGGACATGTACGAATACAACATCCGCATCTCCACGCCGCCGTCGAAATAGAAATAAACGCTGTCACGGCGCAGCCAGCAGGCTTTGCAGCTGCTCTAAAGCCTCTGCCCCCGCGTCGCCGTCCAGATATTCAAATTTGCATCGGGGAATCGTTCTTCTGATATAATCGATATCCGCGCCGAAACCGTTTGCCGACGCCAGAACCGCTGCTTTCTTACGGCTGGTTCTCAGGAAGTTCACAGCCGCCCTTATTTTGGATAGCATGTCCGAGATATTCTCAGGCAGCTGCTCCATTGTCTCATTGTGCACCACCAGGCAGCAGCCCGCCGGCGGCCTTGAGCCCAAAAGCAGGCTCCACTGGTCGGCTAGATCAAAGCGGCTCACCGGCTCCCCGCCCCGCGGAAACACCGCCGCGTACTTATCCGCCGGCAGCACCATGACGTCAAAGTCCCTGTCCTGGGCCATCCGCTGAATAGTGACGTCGTCTGCATACATGATATCTGCCGATATGCCGGTAAACGAGAGCAGCGCATCCAGCATCCGTTCTTCCGGCGTGCCCATAAGCGTGCTCGGCAACATAATTTGACGCCCATCCAGGTCGGCTATGGAATACATGGTTGTACCGTTTTCCACAGCCACGAGATTCATATAGCACACCACAGCAATAGCGGTATACCGGCCGCCCGCCAACTCCTCCAGATACTCCGCGGGCAGCAGCGCCGCGTCCAGAGCGTCGTCGTTGAGGCTTTTTATCAAATCATCGTAGTTCTCATAAAAAATCACGGCGTCCGGCGCATTCACGCTTAATCCATACGCAGCGTACGCGCGGGGTTCCGGCACAACGCCGAATCTCACGGTGTCCGCCGGTTTTGCGGGCATCATAATGCCCACCGTTGCCAGCGCCGCAAGGAATACGACGGCCAGCACTACAGTCCACACGTACCGCCTGTCTGTTTTCACATCTCTCTCCGGTTTTCCGGCTCTCTCCATCTTCCTGCTTTCTCTCATAGCTATCCGGCTGCGCACATTCCCGCCGCTGTTCTCAGATATACTGGAACAGCACCATACAGGCGGGTATGGTGACGATGGACGCCAAAGTCGTCCAGATAAAACTTTTGGTCGCGAACTCCGCATCCGCGCCGTACATCCGGGAAAGTATCACGGTCTGCGTCATCACCGGCAAGCCAGCCTGCACGGTAAAAACATTGCGCATCAGCACGAGGTCTGCCAAAGCGCCGTCCGCCGGAAACAGTGCCATGCCCGCCACGCTCGCGAAAAATATGACGGCGGGCGTCAGAAGAAACCGGCCGACAAACACGATGCCGATGTCCTTCTCAAAGCTCAGCCCCTTGGGCCCGGTCTCCCATATCATGCTGCCCATAAACAGCAGCGACAGCGGCGTGGTCAGGTCGCTCAAATACCCCGCTGTCTTGACCACGAAATCGGGCAGCTTAATGCCCGCCAGCACCACCGCAAACATCGCAATGATGGCGATGATGGGCGGAATCGCCAGCTTTTTCAGTATCTCCCCCGCGGATATGCGGGTGCGCCGCCCGTTGATGATGTCGGCGTCGCGCCGGATCACGTAATAGCCCACCACCCAGAAAAACGTGGTGTTGGCCAGGTAATAGTACATCGCGAACGGCAGGCCGGGGTCGCCAAAAAGCGCCATGGCCACCGGCAGCCCGATAAACATTGAGTTGGAAAATGAAAAAAGGACGGAGAAAAGCCCCCGCCGGGTGTTCGGCACCCTGAAAAGCACCGCAAACGCTTTGCCCAGGAAATACGACGCCGGGTACGCCGCAGCCAGCACCGCCAGCGCCCGCCAGGCAATCAGAAGCTCGCAGCGGTCAAAGCCGGAAAAATGATAAACCACCATGCCGGGCACGGCCAGATTGATAAGCAGCTTGGGAAACGCCTCCGCCACCCCGGGCGTTATCCACCTGCGCCACGCCGCGAGCAGCCCCGCGCCCAGCAGCAGAAATATGACGACGACGGCCTGAACCGACTGCCAGATCATACCTGGTCGCAGAAGGCTCCGTATATAGCCCTTATTGCCGTCTCAAAATCGTGCTCATCCACGCCCACGATGATGTTCATCTCGCTGGAGCCCTGGTCGATCATGCGGATGTTGACGTTCGCTTTGGCCAAAGCGGTGAACAGCCGGGCCGCCACGCCCACGTTGCGGATCATGCCGCGGCCCACCGTCGTGATCAGCGCAAGGCCTTTGTAGATCTCCATCGAGTCGGGCTGGCAAAGGTTATACACGTCGTCCATCAGCATGGCCTCTTTGCCGTTTATCTCGCTGTTGGCCAGCACCACGCACAGCGTGTCAATGCCGGACGGCATGTGCTCAAACCGGATGTCGTTCTTCTCCAGCGCGGAAAGTATGCGCCGGCCAAAGCCCAGCTCCGCGTTCATGTTGGCTTTTTCCACCGAGACGACGGTAAAGCCCTTGCGCCCTGCAATGCCGGTAATCACATGGGTGTTGTTGTCGATCACGTTGGGCACGATCATCGTGCCGGGCGCATCCGGGTCGTTGGTGTTTTTGATGTTGATGGGAATGTTCGCCTTGAACACCGGGAATATCGCGTCCTCGTGCAGCACCGTCGCGCCCATGTACGACAGCTCGCGCAGCTCACGGTAGGTGATCTTGCTTATCACGCGCGGGTTCTCGACGATACGCGGATCGGCCATCAGCACGCCGGGCACGTCCGTCCAGTTCTCGTACACGTCGGCCTTCGCCGCGCGCGCCACAATCGCGCCGGTGATGTCCGAGCCGCTCCGGGAAAACGTCTTGATGGTGCCGTCGGGCATCGAGCCGTAAAATCCGGGTATCACCGCGGTGCGCGACTGCCTGAGCCGCCCGCGCATAACGGTGCGCGTCTTTTCGGATTCATATACCCCGTTTGCGTTAAAGAATATCACCCCGGCCGGGTCGATGAAATCAAAGCCGAGATAATCAGCCAGCAGCAGGCCGTTGAGATATTCGCCTCGGCTCACCGTATAGTCCTCGCCGGCGCCCGCCTGCACGTCAGCCGCAATCTTATTAAGGTGAGACTCGATGTCGGTGCTGACGCCCAGGCCGTCGCGTATCTCAATAAAGCGCTGCCGGATCTCCTCGAAAATCTCGTCGCCGCTTTCCCCGCGAGACACCGCGGCGTGATACGCGTACAGCATATCCGTCACCTTGGAGTCGTCGTCAAACCGCTTGCCGGGCGCGGACGGCACCACATACACCCTTTGCCTGTCCGATTGGATAATTTCTTTGACTTTTTTGATCTGCGCAGCATCCGCCACCGAGCTGCCGCCAAACTTACATACCTTCATCGTGTTTCCTCTTCCCAAACAGCCTCCATATCGAGCGTTTCGCCGGTCTGCCCTGTTCCTCTTCCTCCGCGTCCGGTTCGTCCTGCATGTCATACTGAGGCGCGCTCTGCTCCACAGGCTCGGATATCTCCGGCTCCGCCGCCTCGGTCGGCTGCGTTTCAGCCTGCTCCGTTTCCGGCGCGGGCATCTCCTCTTCCTCTTCCGCCTCCTCGCCGGCGTTAACCAGCAGGCGGCATTCATAATAGTAACGCTTCTCCTCAGCCATGCCCATGGAAAATGCTTTCCGGGGCAGTACGCCGTAAGTGACAACCGCGTCAAACAGCTCATCCTTGCGCATCGGCTCCATCAGAAAGCCCAGGCAGGCATGGCTGGATTTCACCAGGTTATGGAACTCCTCGTCGCCGTGGATATAGTCCACCTGCGCGCGCGGCATCTCATCAAGCAGTATATCCAGCGCCTCCGTCAGCGTCTGCGTCAGCAGGGAATGCCTCGGCTTTCTCACCTCGATATGGCCCTTGGACATCTTGGACTCGAAACGGATAATCTGCACGCCCTCGCGCGGCTGCACGCGCGTACCCCGCGTGTAGATCATCGACGCGTCCTGCCCCTGCTTGTTGAGTATCGACACCAGCGCGTTGAGCACCACCGGCACGTCCACGTTAAACAGCACGCGGTGAATGGGATGTATCGCGATGCCATTGTCATACAGGTTGACCACTTCCACCAGCGCGTAGCGCAGCGGGTCGTTTTCCCTCTCCTCTTCGGAAAGCTGCGCCTTGCGCTGCTCCCATATGCCTTTGGCCGCCGCCAGGGAGTGGTTGCCGTCGCCCACCGCAAACAGCATGCCGTCGCGCGCGCCCTGCCTGAGCTGCGCCAGCGCGGACACGATGCCGTCCAGCAGAGCCGGGTCTTCCACAAACCATCCCTTAAGATGCCCGCCGCTCATCATCAGCGGCATATCGTACATCTTGGGCAGCTGCTCTTTCGCGTCGTATACCGGCCCGATCACCGTATCTTTCGGGTCGTCGATCATCAGCATCACGTGCGGGCATTCGATCACCGAACCCTCCCGTAGCTTCATGCGTATTGGCAGCCGCTCCTTAACCGTCTGCTCCGTCGCGCGGATCAGCGGCTTTTTGCGGTAGTCGATGTCGTACTGCTCCAGGTCCACCGCCAGAACCAGCCCGATGCGCGTGCCATGCGGCGTTTCGCGCTCCACCAGCATTACGCCCCTGGGGAGCTTGACGAGCACGCCGTCCTCGAGGTAATCGTGCATCGTCTGCTTGGCGTGGCTGATCCTGTCTTCCACGTCCGGGTAATGAAGATGCGCCTCCGGCACGATGATATGCAGTGTGGAAGGCGCTCCGCCCACAATTTTCGACGTTTTTATCCAGTAATCCTCATTCGAGGTGAACTGATCGCACGCAATAACAGACCATTTCTGTTTGTTGATCTTTTTATCGGGTATCAGTATCTCCGGGAAAAGGATTCCCAGTTGCTCAGTATCCATTTCAACCTCCTGTAGCCCTAAGGCATAACGGTAATATAACACACTTGATTTGCGTATTCAAGAATCTTTGTCGGCCGGCCTCCTGCTGGAGCCGCCGCATAGCGTCCTGACAAAAGCCCTGCACCCTGCACGTATCCCACGCACCGTTTATTAATACCCCTTCTGCCTTGGAGCAAATATAAAATAATGAAAAACCGCAGGGTTTTCCGCCATAAAAAAGGGGCATACCCTTGCATGCCCCAGGAGGAGTATGAGTTGCATTGCAGAGGCGGGGCCTCCGCGGTCCTTTGCTTATCCCAATATCTTTTTCAGATCCGCCTCGGGCGTGGAGATCGGCGTGATGCCGAACTGGTCCACCAGCACCTTCAGCACGTTGGGCGAGATGAACGCGGGCAGAGACGGCCCGATGTATATGTTCCTGATGCCCAGCGACAACAGCGTCAGCAGTATGCACACCGCCTTCTGCTCGTACCACGACAGCACCAGCGTCAGCGGCAGGTCACCCACGCCGCACTTGAACGCCTCGGCCAAAGCCGTGGCCACGCGGATGGCGCTGTAAGCGTCGTTGCACTGGCCCATATCCATGATGCGGGGCAGGCCGCCGATGGTGCCAAGGTCCATGTCGTTGAAGCGGAACTTGCCGCACGCCAGCGTCAGCACCACAGTATCGCTCGGCGTCTGGCGCACAAACTCGGTGTAGTAGTTGCGGCCCGGCTTCGCGCCGTCGCAGCCGCCCACCAGGAAGAAGTGCCGGATTGCGCCCGCCTTCACCGCGTCAATCACCTTGTCCGCCACCGAGAGCACCGTGCCGTGGGCAAAGCCGGTGGTCACCGTCTCGCCGCCGTTGATGCCCGTCATCCTGCGGTCCTCAGGGTATCCGCCCAGCTCCAGCGCTTTCTCAATGACAGGCGTGAAATCCTTGTCCTCGCCGATGTGCACCATGCCGGGGTATGCCACCACATCCGTGGTGAATATACGGTCCGCGTAGCTCTCCTTCACCGGCATCAGGCAGTTGGTGGTAAACAGCACCGGCCCCGGTATGTTCGCAAACTCTTTCTGCTGGTTCTGCCACGCCGTGCCGAAATGGCCCTTGAGATGCGGGAACGCCTTGAGCTTGGGATATGCGTGCGCCGGAAGCATCTCGCCGTGCGTGTATACGTTGATGCCCTTGCCCTGCGTCTGCTCCAGCAGGCGGTGCAGGTCATACAGGTCGTGCCCGGACACTACGATAAACGGGCCCGCCTCTATGGTCAGCGGCACGGTGGTGGGCACAGGGCTACCGTAAGTCTCGGTGTTGGCCTTGTCCAGCAGCGCCATGCACTCCAGGTTCACGCTGCCCGTCTCCATCACCAGCGCCAGCAGCTTGTCCGCATCGGATTCGCCGCCGATGGCCACCAGCGCCTTGAGGAAGAACCGGTTCACCGTGTCGTTCTTGTAGCCCAGCACCCATGCGTGATAAGCGTATGCCGCCATGCCGCGGATGCCGAACAGTATCAGCGACTTGAGCGAGCGGGTATCCTCATTCGCGTTCCACAGCGTATTCATATCAAATTCCGGCACCGGCATGCCCAGAGATGATTTCACGCGGCGCGTCTTTTCAATCTGTCTTTGTATCGCTTCGTCATCAAAGCTGACGTTGGTCACCGTGGTGAACAGACCTTCCAGCAGCACCTGCGTGACCTCGTCGCTAATAGGCTGGTCGTAAGCCGCCCGCGCCAAACCGATCATCGCGCCGGTCAGCTCGTCCTGCAGGTTGGACGTCGGCGCCGTTTTGCCGCATACGCCGCTTTTCACGCAGGCACTACCGCCCGCTACCTGTTCACACTGAAAACAAAACATGTTCGACATTGCAATCCTCCTTCAAATGCATTGGTAATCTCGATTCGTCCCCAGTATAATCAACAGATAGCAGCGTGTATGTTGCAAATGAAACAAACTGCGCGGCTTTGTGAATAAAAAATCAGACGGCCATTACCAGCCGCCTGAAATATGTGTTTTATCCGATACAATATGCGTTATTTTTTGCTGTAAAACTGCCTGGCCGCCGCGAAAAACGCGTCGATGTTACCCCAGCTGGAAAGCGGCGGGATGTCGCAGCCGGAGGAAACCACAAAGTTTTTGTGCACCGTGCACTTCTCCATCAGTGCCAGCGTCGCCTCGCGGATGGATTCCGGCGTGCCGTTGCGGAACTGGCTGGACGGGTCCACGTTGCCCATCACCAGCACGTCGTCCGGCATGCGTTCCAGCATCTGCTTCATATCCACGGCGTTGCCGAAATGGTAGCCGTTCGCGCCGATGGTCTTGATGGAATCCACCAGTACGGGCGTGTTGTTGCCGCAGTTGTGGTAGATGAATGCAAACTCGTCCGTCTTGACGGCGTCCACGATGCGCTTGACATACTGCGTGGAGAACTCGTCGATCAGCGACGGCGACAGTATGCCCGCCAGCGGTTCCGCCATCACCACGCCGTCCGCGCCCACCTCGCGGTAAGCCAGCGCATAAGCCGTGATAAACTGCGTCACCTTCTCCAGCACCTCGTGCATCATATCCGGGTCCTCATAGCAGGCGATCATCGCCTCGGATACGTCCACCAGGCGCCCGCCCAGCGAGAAGGGGCCGATCACGCCCGCAAACACCGGCCGGTCGGTGATCAGCTGCTTGGCCTTGCGGATCGCATCAATATAAATACCGGTACGCCCTGCCAGCACGTCGGGCACCGCCAGCTTTTTTGCATCTTCCAGCGAAGCCACAATGCGGCCCGTCACGGTGGGCACTTCATCTTTGGATACGCGGATGGTGGAGCCGAACGCTTCGGCCTCCACCGACAAATCCATCATGCTGACGGAAGCCGCCGCGCCCACGCGCTCGGCAACACGGCGCATGCCCTCAGCCTGGGTGTCGCTGCTGGAGATAAGGTCCTTCACCGTGATGCCCATCAGCTGGATGGACGGAAAAGACAATATCGGCATCGGTTTTTTCACATCGGCGTTCAGCAAATCCTGGGTCCACTTGTTCATGTCCATAACTGTAACCTGCTTTCTCCTGATAGTCCTTTTTTCAAAGCTTACTATACCGAAAAGCGATGCCGGCAATCTTGCGCTATTGTTTGATTTTTAGAAGTATTTTTTCAGATTTTCCGATTTAGCGTGAAATGCGGCGAAAACATCCGTTCATTTTACAAATGCGCCGCATAACTAATTTCTACTTTCTTTATCGAAATTGTATACAATTTTGCCGTTGATGATGGTATACAAACAGCGCGTGAACGTCTCCATCGGGTTGCCGTCAAAAATGGCGATATCCGCGTCCTTGCCCGGCTCAATGCTGCCCACCCGTCGCGCTACCCCGCAAATTTCAGCGGCGTTTATCGTGATAGCTTTAAGACCCTCCTCGATGCCCAGCCCCTCTTTCGCCGCCAGCCCCGCGCACAGCGGCAGATACTGTATCAGCGACACCGGATGATCCGTCATAATGGCCAGCTTTACCCCTGCCTTATGCAGTATCCCCGCCGTCTTGAAATCCATATATTGCACCTCGATCTTGTTCCGGGAGGCCAGGTTTGGCCCCAGTATAACGGGAAATTCGGAATCTTTGATGTCCTCCGCGATGAAATGCCCTTCGGTGCAGTGGTCCAGCGTCAGTTTGAGGTCAAACAGCTTGGCGATGCGGATGGCCGTCAGTATATCGTCCGCCCTGTGCACATGCGCTTTTAAAGGTATCTGTTTATTCAGCACCGGCAGCCAGCTTTCCATCTGATAATCCTCGTCAAAGCTGTCCCCTGTTTCCAGCGCCGCTTTCTTTTTCTCGGCATACTTTTTGGCCGCGTGCAGCTCTTCGCGCAGCATAGCCCCTATCGACATGCGCGTGGACGGTATCTGGCCATTTTTGCCGTAGTTGTTTTTGGGGTTTTCCCCGAACGCAACTTTCATCGCCGCCGGTTCCAGCACCACCATCTCATCCACCCTGCGCCCCCATGTTTTGATAAAAGCGAACTGCCCGCCGACCACGTTGGAGCTGCCCGGCCCCACCATGACTGACGTAATGCCGGCTTTTATGGCGTTATGGAACGCAGCGTCCATCGGGTTTATCGCGTCCACCGCTTTCAGATGAGACGTTATGGGCTGCGCCGTTTCATTGCAGTCATCCCCCACAGTGCCGGTTTTCTCCTCCGATATCCCAATATGGCAATGGGCATCAATGAAACCTGGCAGCGTCCAACACCCTTTTGCGTCCAAAAATAAATCATCCTTGTTTTTTGAAGCGCTTATGCTTTCATTCACTTCCACAATGGTGCCGTTCTCTATCAGAATACAGCCGGATTCATACGTCATTCCGGCCATTGTGAAAATACGCGCATTTGTTATCAGTATAGGTATCACACCCCAGTATCTGCTATTTTTCTTCGTATAATATTTTCCCTTCCATTGCAGATAATAATCATGGATTAATTCAATAAAGGAGAACGGCAATGGACAACCGAAACAACCAAAACCAGAATTGCCAAAACAGGCAGAATCAAAGGCAGAGAAGGCAGGAGCAGCAGAGAAGGCAGGAACAGCAGAGAAGGCAGGAACAGCAAAACAGGCAGAGGTAAAGTGTTCTCAGCGCAAAGGGTGAAGACGAGCTGGGTCCTCACCCTTCTTTATTTTCTATGCAGCAATCGCAGCAGGGCCGTCATCGGTGCCGGAAATCAGCACGTCCGCTGCTATTCACTATCATTTCATTTTTTGGTAATTCTCCGCTTTCACTTCATAATGCCCAAACAGTGCAGCATACGCGCTGGAATCGGGCCGTAACTGAAAAAATTTAGTGGTCAACCCCGCCAATATGAGTATAATAGTACGCAGTGATAATAATATAAAGGGGTATAAAATGCAGAATAGAACAGACCTTGAGATAGCCCGCGAGGCTCAATTGGTGCCCATCACGCAAATCGCCGAAGCGAGCGGCATACTGGAGAGCGAGCTGATACCTTTTGGGTACAAGAAAGCGAAGGTGTCGCTCTCCATCATGGAGCGGCTGAAAAACAGGGGCCGCGGCAAGCTGGTACTCGTCTCTGCGATCAACCCCACGCCCGCGGGCGAGGGCAAAACCACGGTGTCCATCGGCCTTGCGGATGCTATAAAGAGATGCGGCGAGCGCGTGTTCCTGACGCTGCGCGAGCCATCCCTGGGTCCGGTGTTCGGCATCAAAGGCGGCGCGGCGGGCGGCGGCTACGCTCAGGTGATCCCGATGGAAGATATCAACCTGCACTTCACCGGCGACCTGCACGCGGTCACCGCGGCAAACAACCTGCTGTGCGCGCTGGTGGACAACCATATCCACCACGGCAACGAGCTGGGTATCGACCCGCGGCGCATCACCTTCCGGCGCTGCATGGACATGAACGACCGCCAGCTCCGTTTCATCACCTGCGGCCTGGGCGGGCGCACCAACGGCATGCCGCGTGAAGACAGTTTCGACATCACGGCTGCATCCGAAGTGATGGCGGTGCTGTGCCTCGCTTCCGACCTGCACGACCTGAAAAAACGGCTGGCGCGCATCAAGGTGGCGTACACGTTCGACGAGAAGCCGGTCACGGCGGGCGATCTTAAAGCGGAGGGCGCGATGGCGGTGCTGCTGCGCGACGCGATACGCCCCAATCTGGTGCAGACGCTGGAGCAGACGCCCTGCCTGATGCACGGCGGGCCGTTTGCCAACATCGCGCACGGCTGCAACAGCTATATCGCCACCAACATGGCGCTGCACCTCGCCGATTACGTGGTGACGGAAGCGGGCTTCGGTGCGGATCTGGGCGCGGAGAAGTTTCTCGACATCAAGTGCCGCCAGACAGGCCTTTGGCCCGACGCCGTGGTTGTGGTGACCACCATCCGCGCGCTCAAGAACCACGGCGGCAAAAAGAAGGACGAACTCTCCGCTCCGGACGAGGAAGCGGTCATCCGCGGCATGGAAAACCTGTATAAGCATATCGAGAACCTCAAGGATTTCTACGGTTTGCCCACGGTGGTGGCCATCAACAAATTCCATACCGACACGCCGGAGGAAATCGCGCTGGTGCAGAAGCTGTGCCGTGCGCGGGGCGCCAACGCTGTGCCCGTCGAGGTATGGGAAAAGGGCGGCGAGGGCGGCGTCGATCTGGCCCGGGAAGTGATGCGCATCGCAAAAAAGACGAAGCCCCGGTATCCTTACGCGCTGGAAGACCCCATACCGTGCAAAATAGAGAAGCTGGCCAAAACCATCTACGGCGCGTGCGACGTGCACTACTCCGCAGGCGTAGCCAAGGCCATCGAAGCGCTGAGCAAAAATGGGTATGCATACCTGCCGGTCTGCGTCGCGAAAACGCAGTATTCGCTGTCGCACGACCCCAGCCTTATCGGCCGGCCCAAGGACTTCATATTCACGGTGCGCAACGTCAAGCTCTCCGCCGGCGCCGGGTTTATCGTGGTTCTGGCGGGCGATATGATGACGATGCCCGGCCTGCCCAAAAAGCCGGCGACGGAATCGATCACCATCGACGACGAAGGCCGTATCGACGGGCTTTTCTAATACAGACGTTCAGGAGGGCGTATGGAGAGCAGCAACGGAAGAAATGTGAAGGTGCGCAGCGGCGGTTACGGTACGCCGCATAGAGGGCAGCCCGGCGGCCGGGGCCGCTCGCGCAGGAAAAAGCTGCCCATTGTTCTGGTAATCGCCATCGACGTGCTGCTGGCCGCGCTGCTGCTGGGGATATTCTATATCGTCCAGTATGAAATCAAGACTGAGGTGAAGGGAGAGCCGCTGCCGGGTTCTTCCGCCATGGTGCAGACCCAGCCGTCCGCCCCGCCGGCAGAGCCCAGCGCGCCCGCTGCTGCGCCGGTCGCAACGCCAGACGTCACAGCGCCCGCGGAGGAGACTCCCGCCCCTTCTCCGAGCATAGACCCCAACGACTGGCGCGCCAAGCTTGCTGACAAGTTCACCGGCGGCGAGGTTATCAGTACGGATACATCGTATAAAAGCGCCAACGTCAGCATCGAAATCCAGACGTTCACAAGGGACAACGTTCCCTACTACATCGCCGACATATACGTGGCAGACCTCAAGTATTTCCGGACCGCGTTCGCCAAAGAGGCGGATGTGATGGGCGGTGCGGATCTCACTGACAAAGTGGCCAAAATGAACGGCGCGATACTCGCGATAAACGGCGATCACTGCAAGTCTGGCACCCTGGTGCGAAACGGCCTGATTTACCGCAAGCCGAAAGCGGGTCTCGACGTGCTGGTCATGTATAACGACGGCAGCATGAAGACGTTCTCGCCCGACGATTTCGATGTGGACGGCACTTTATCTTCCGGCGTCTACCAGACATGGTCATTCGGGCCGATGCTGCTTCAGAACGGGCAGGCGATGACGGAGTTCAACTCCACCGTCCAAAGGAACAACCCGAGGACGGCAATAGGCTACTATGAGCCGGGCCATTACTGCTTTGTGGTCATCGGCGGCCGTCTGGAAGGCCGCAGCCTGGGCTGCACCATGCAGGAGCTCTCGCAGCTGATGGAAGAGCTGGGATGCGCCGAGGCGTACAACCTGGACGGCGGCAAATCCTCAGAAATGGTATTCATGGATGAGGTGCTCAACCACCAGGAGGGACGGAGAAAAACGCCCGATATCGTCTATATCACCGATGACGCGGAGGAGCAGCCATGATCAGAAAACTGGTTCCGCACGTGTGCATTATACTGTCGCTGTTTATCGTCACATACGTGATACTGAACGAGTTCAACCCGTCGTTCTTCAGTTTCACGTTCTTCAAGGTGACGCTGATCGTGTTCTGCGTGGCGTCTTCGGTGTGCGCGGGCATCATGATCGCGCTCAACAGGCGGAATTAATACCTTGGCGGCATTTTCCGTATCATATAGCCAATGCAAAACGCCCGCATCGCTTAATCCTGTGCGGGCGTTTGTATTTGTCAGAGAAAAGACATCACTTAAGCGGCAGTTTGAGGGCAGCGCCCTCAATTCCCATTATCCCTGTTGCTTCTCCAGCGCGGCGATGCTGCCGTCCAGCCGGCGCAGCGTCTCCTCTTTGCCCAGCAGGCAGGCGATCTCCGTTGGGCCGCCTGGCGTCACTTCCTGCCCGGAGATGGCGATGCGCACCGGCCAGTACACGAACCCGGTTTTCACGCCCAGCCGCTCCACCAATGCGTTCAGCGCCGCCTTGAGCGAATCGACAGTAAACTCGTCCAGCCCGGCAAGGGCGGCTCTCGCCTCTTTCAGTACAGGCAGCGCTTTGGCCGCGTCGGTGCCCGATCGCTTGTGCGCGTACAGCTCCGGCCCGAAAGCAGGCATTTCGGTCAGGAACGCAAGCTTTTGCCCGATCTCGTCCAGCCGCTCCAGCCGCGGCTGTATCAGCTCCGATATCAGGTTCAAATCCATATGCGCCACGCCCGCCTCCTTAAAATACGGCATGGCGCGGGATATAAACTCCTCTTTGGGCAGCGTGCGGATATACTGCGCGTTCATCCAGGTCAGCTTCTCCACATCGAATATCGCGGAGGATTTAGAAAGCCCTTCGAGCGAAAAAGCCTCTATCAGCTCGTCCAGCGAGAATATCTCCTGCTCGGTGCCGGGGCTCCAGCCTAAAAGCGCGATGTAATTGATCAGCGCTTCCTTAAGATATCCCTTTTTGATGAAATCGTCGTAAGAAGAATCGCCGTGCCGCTTGGAGAGCTTTCTCTGCTTGTCCTTCATCACCACGGGCAGGTGGATGTACGTGGGTATCTCCCAGCCCAGCGCCCGGTACAGGTGATTGTACTTGGGCGTGGACGACAGGTACTCCACCCCGCGGATCACGTGCGTGATGCCCATCAGGTGGTCGTCAATCACGTTGGCCAGGTTATACGTGGGCAAGCCGTCCGCTTTTAGCAGCACGTTGTCGTCCAGGTCCGCGTTAGGCACCGTGATGTCGCCAAACACCAGATCCGTATAGGTGGTCTCCCCCTCGGTCGGTATGTTCTGGCGTATCACATACGGCTCCCCCGCGTCCAGCCTGCGCTGTATTTCCGCCTCGGAAAGGCGCAGGCAGCGCTTGTCATAGGTGTACGCTTTGCCGCGGGCTTCGGCAGCCGCTCGGGCCTCGGCAAGCTGTTCCTTGGTGCAGAAGCAGCGGTAAGCCGCCCCGCGCTTTATCAGCTCTTCGGCGTATTTTTTATAGATTTCGCGGCGCTCGCTCTGGATGTACGGGCCAAAGTCGCCGCCCACATCCGGGCCCTCGTCGTAATAAAGCCCCGCTTCGCGCAGCGTGGAATAGATGATCTCCTTCGCGCCGGGAACCTCCCGCGCCAAGTCGGTGTCCTCGATGCGCAGTATAAACTTGCCCCCGTGCTTGCGGGCAAACAGCCACGCGTACAGCGCGGTGCGCAGGCCGCCGATATGCAGGTTACCGGTGGGGCTGGGCGCAAACCGCGTTCTCACTTGACTCATTGTCCTATCCCCCACAAACGTTTTTTCAAGCCCCCTGGAACTTGGCATAGCTGTCCTTGAGGCTGACGATCAGGTTGAATACCGGATGGGCTTCGGTGCTGTCCGGGTCCTTGCAGAAATAACCCTGCCGCAGGAACTGGAACTTATCGCCCACTGCGGCTTCCGCCAGCGCCCGCTCGGCCAGGGCGCTGGGCATCACCTTCAGCGAATCGGGGTTCACCCGCTCGCTGAAGTCCCCTTCGGAGTCCTCGGCCAGCAGGTAATCGTACAGCCGTACCTCGCAGGGTATCGCCGATGCGGCGTCCACCCAGTGCAGCGTGCCCTTCACCTTGCGGCCCGCCGTAGGCCCGCCCGACTTGGAACCCGGGTCATAGGTGCAGCGAAGCTCGATAACATTGCCGTTTTCGTCCTTCACAACGCTTTCGCATTTTATGATATAGGCTTCCTTCAGCCGCACTTCCCTGCCGGGCGCCAGGCGGAAGAACTTTGGCGGCGGTTCCTCCATGAAATCCGCGCGCTCAATATAGATCTCGCGCGAGAACCTAACCTCGCGCCTGCCTGCCGCTTCATTCTTGGGCAGGTTTTCCGATAGCACGTACTCGCCGTCGCCTTCGTAGTTCTCGATCACCACTTTCAGCGGATCCAGCACCACCATGCGGCGCGGCGCCACTTCCCCCAGGTGCTCGCGCACGCAGTGCTCCAAAAGCCCCGCGTCCACCACGCTGTTAGACTTGGCCACGCCGATGCGCTCGCAGAAATCGCGGATGGCCTCCGGCGTGTAGCCGCGGCGTCGCAGGCCGAATATGGTGGGCATGCGCGGGTCGTCCCAGCCCGACACCACGCCCTCGTCCACCAGCCTTTTCAGATACCGCTTGCTCATGATGGTGCGCGTCATATTGAGGCGCGCAAACTCGTACTGGTGCGGCGCCGGCACGCACTCGCAGTTCTCAATCACCCAGTCGTAAAGCGGCCGGTGGTCCTCAAACTCCAGCGTGCAGATGCTGTGCGTGATGCCCTCGTACGCGTCCTCCAGCGGGTGCGCAAAGTCGTACATCGGGTAGATGCACCACTTGTCGCCCGTGCGGTGGTGAGATGCGTGCAGTATTCGGTACAGCACCGGGTCGCGCATGTTGAGGTTGGGGCTCGCCATGTCGATCTTAGCGCGCAGCACCTTCTCGCCGTCCTTATACTCACCTTCCCGCATCTCCAGAAACAGCCTGCGGTTCTCCTCGACGCTGCGGTCGCGGTACGGGCTATTCCTGCCCGGCTCGGTGAGCGTACCGCGGTACTCGCGTATCTCCTCAGTGGAAAGGTCGCACACGTAAGCGAGTTCCTTTTCGATGAGCAGCATCGCCTTTTCAAACATGAATTCGAAGTAATCCGACCCGTAAAGCACCGCCGCCGGCTCAAAGCCCAGCCAGCGCACGTCGCGCTCGATGCTGCGGATGTATTCCTCGTCTTCCTTGACGGGGTTGGTGTCATCATAGCGCAGGTTGCACCTGCCGCCGTATTTGATAGCCGTACCAAAATTGAGGCATATCGACTTGGCGTGCCCGATGTGCAGGTATCCATTGGGTTCGGGCGGAAAACGCGTAATTATTTCGCTCACGCGGCCGTTTTTCAAGTCGTCCTCGATAATCTCCTCAATGAAGTTCCGGACTTTCAATTCCGTCATTCTGTATCCTCCGCCGTGTGTCAGTTATATCCACCCCGGAAATTTTCCGGGGACACGTAAAACATGAAGCCCGGGCTGTGCCGGGCCTGCGGGCTTGCCGATAAAGGCCAATAGACCGTGGAGGTTTTGCCTCCAGACCGCCGCTTAAAGAGCTCCGCAAAAGAGCCCTTGCATGCGCTTATTTCCCGCTCTTCCTGCGCGCGTCGCTGTACCTTTTCGCCGCGGCCACCAGCTCGCGGAACAGCGGGTGAGACCGGATGGGCCGGGATTTGAACTCCGGATGGAACTGTACGCCCACAAACCACGGATGGTCCGGAAGCTCTATGATCTCCACCAGGCCATGGTCCGGGTTGACGCCGGACACGCGCATGCCCCCCTTGGTGATCTCCTCGAAGTAGATGTTGTTGAACTCGTAGCGGTGGCGGTGCCTCTCGCTGATCTCCTCCTGGCCGTACGCCGCATAGGCAAGCGTATCCTTGGCGAGCGTGCACCTGTACTGGCCCAGCCGCATGGTGCCGCCCATGTTGGTGATGTTCTTCTGCTCGGGCATCAGGTCGATAAACGGATACGGCGTATCCGAGCAGAACTCCGTGGAGTTGGCCTCGCGGTGGCCCAGCACGTTGCGCGCAAATTCGATGACCGCCAGCTGCATCCCCAGGCAGATGCCGAAGAACGGCACCTTGTTTTCCCTGCAATATTGTATTGCCTTAATTTTTCCTTCTATACCGCGCTCGCCGAAACCGCCGGGCACGATGACGCCGTCCGTTTCGCCCAGCACGCAGGAGATGTCCTTCTCCTCTTCCAGCTCCACCGCGTTCACCCAAAGCACTTCCACATCCAGGTAGTTGGCAATACCCGCGTGCGTCAGCGACTCGCAGATGGAAAGGTAAGCATCGTGCAGCTCGGTGTATTTGCCCACGATGGCGATCTTCACTTTTTCTTTTGAGGCCCTCTGTATCTCGACAATGCGCTCCCATTCCGGAAGGCGGGTTCTCACGTCGGGCAAGCCGAGCCGCTGGCACACCAGCGTATCGAGGTTTTCCCTGCGCAGCAGGAGGGGCACTTCATAGAGCATGTCCGCGTCCAGGTTCTGCACTACGTTTTTGGAGCTGACGTTGCAGAACAACGCGATTTTGCGCTTGATATCGTCGGTGAGTTCCACCTCGGTGCGGCAGACGATGATGTCCGGCTCGATGCCGATGGTTCGAAGCTCCTTAACGCTGTGCTGCGTGGGCTTGGTTTTCAGCTCGCCCACCTTGCGCAGGTACGGCATCAGCGTCACGTGGATATACATGCAGTTCTCCTCGCCCACTTCCCACTTGATCTGGCGGATGGTTTCGAGGAACGGCTGCGATTCAATGTCACCCACGGTGCCGCCGATCTCGGTGATGACGACATCCGGCTTGTCCTTGCTGGCGACGCTGTAAATCCGGCTCTTGATCTCGTCGGTGATATGCGGGATCACCTGTACTGTGCCGCCCAGGTAGTCGCCGCGGCGCTCTCTGGATATCACCGTCCAATACACCTTGCCGGTGGTAACGTTTGAATCCGCAAACGAGTTTTCGTCCGTGAAACGCTCGTAATGGCCGATATCGAGGTCGGTTTCGGCGCCGTCATCCGTCACAAAGACTTCGCCGTGCTGAAACGGGCTCATCGTGCCCGGGTCCACATTGATGTAAGGGTCGCACTTCTGCAACGATACTTTCAGCCCGCGGCCTTTGAGCAGCAAGCCTAAAGACGCGGCGGTGATGCCCTTGCCCAGTGATGATACAACCCCGCCGGTGACGAATATGAATTTCGTGGTCATGATCCCTCCGGAAAAATATTTAAAAATATTATAGATATTCCATCACAACAACGCGCGTGCGCTTTTTCAGAGACACCTTATCAATATCTAAATAGCACTTGCCATGATGGGACACGTCGTATTCACGGCCGACTGCTTCCAAAAACTCGTGCAGCGGAGCGATGTCCAGCTTGCTGTCCGGCGTTTTGAAATGCATCGGTATGATGATGTTGGGCCCGATGCGCTCGCAGATGGCAAGCGCTTCGCACGCGTCGATCGTGTAATTACCGCCAACCGGTATCATCAGAATATCTATGCTGCCCAGTTTTTCAAAAAACGCATCGTCCGGGATGCACCCCAAATCGCCCATATGGCATGCGGTGATGCCGCGGGCGGAATATTTGAAGACAATATTTTTGCCGCGATGGGCTCCCTGGCTGTGGTCATGCCATGTTTCAAGGCCTTCAATCACAAGCCCGTCAAACGTATGGGTGCCCGAGGTGTTGACCAGGGTATAGTCCCCCTTCACAAGCGACAGGTTGTTGTGGTCGAAATGGTCGTGACTGACAGTTACCACATCCACTTCCACGTCTTTAGTCGTGTACCCGACCTCCGGGCCGTACGGGTCCGTCAGTATCCTAAGATCGCTTTCCAGCGTGATCTTGAAACAGGAATGTCCCAGCCATTCAATTACCATGTCTTCACCTCTGCTTCTAAATATGATTAATTTATGCAGCCTTCCACGCTTTTAAACGATAAATCCAGTTTGTTGATGGTGCTTAAGCTGCCGATGCTGAGCTCATACTTCAGGCTCAGGTGCCCGCTTTTCTCATAAAGCTCGCTCTCCACGCGCAGCGGAAGCAGACTCATGCGCAAAACGCCCTCCGGCGTCTCAATACTGCTCTCGTAAACGCTGTGCGGCGTGAATATCATATGGACCTCGCTTTTGCCGGTGCGCAGCAAAGTCACGCTGTCGTCCTTTAATATCAGGCGGGTGATGGAGCCCTCCTCG
Organism: Christensenellales bacterium; assembly: GCA_050943225.1. Taxonomy (GTDB): domain Bacteria; phylum Bacillota; class Clostridia; order Christensenellales; family SZUA-584; genus SZUA-584. Next base: position 21,259 of record JBMNOT010000008.1, read on the forward strand.
CCGGTCAGTTCGCTCTCGTCGTATTCTAAAAGATAACCGTCTGCGGTTTTGATGAAGCGGCCTTCTGTCATGAATTCTATATGTTCATCGCGCCCGTTATCGCGTTGCGAGCCTTTAATGGTGAGCAATATCCTTTCCATAAGATACGCCTCCCTCCTTCTGCATTATTTCGTATTATAGCACATACTTCGCGGACAGTGAAATAGCTAATAACATATATGTGTAGAAAAACATCTGCCGCGGCTAAAAATCCGCCGGGTATAGCCGGGCGCATGTATGGCTATAATACACACTGTATGAATACGACGAGTCATATAAGGCCAAAAAAAGCCATAGCGGCCAGGAAAAAATGGCGAATCAGGCGCGCGGCAATGCTCATCCTGATGGCGGCGCTCATGCTGGCGGCGTTTACAGAGCCTCCGCCGCTTCGGCTACACGTCATCGCGCATTCGGACAGCGCGGCAGACCAGCGGGCCAAATTCATGGTGCGCGATGCGGTGCTGAAAGTGACCGAAGAGGGCATTTTGAACTGCAAAAACGCGGGCGAAGCCGAAGAATATATCAGAAGCCACCTCGGAATAATAGTAGCGACGGCAAATGAGGTGTTGGAAAGCAACAGGCTTCCCTACAAGGCGTCGGCGTCCATGGGCGTCAGCCGCTTTCCGGAGCGCGAATACCGGGGGGTGGACTACCCCGAGGGAAACTACAAGGCGCTCAGAATCGTGCTGGGAGAAGGTAACGGCCAGAACTGGTGGTGCGTGATGTTTCCGCCGCTGTGCCTGTCGGAAGTCGGCGTGGACGTGGACGAGGTACAGTATACGTCCTTTTTCGCAGAACTCTACCACAGCCTGTTTTCCAGGCCGTAAGCCGTCAAACTGACTGCAGCGAGAGGAAAGGACTGCTATGGCTGATAAGCTCAAAAGACCGCTTGCAATTATGCTGCTTGTGTTGCTGACGGTTTGGCTTTACGGCTGCGAAGCGCAGCCGGCCGCATCATACAAGCTGGGTTCCAGCGGGGAAGAGGTAAAGGAAATCCAGCGGCGCCTTAAAGACTGGGGCTATTACAAAGGCCCGGTGGATGGAAAATACGGTGAAGCGACAAGGGCCGCGGTAATCTGGTTCCAGAAAAAGCACGGCCTTGTGGCAGACGGCATCGTGGGCGCGCAGACCGCCGAAAAGCTGGGCATCCCGGCTCCCAGGAGCGGCGGCAGCGCGAAGGCAGGCGGCGGCAGCAGCAGCGACCTGTACCTGCTGGCGAAGCTGGTATACGCCGAGGCGCGCGGAGAGCCGTACAAGGGCAAGGTGGCAGTGGCGGCCGTGGTTTTAAACCGTGTGGAGAGCTCGCAGTTCCCCGACAGTATCCCTAAAGTGATTTACCAGAGAGGCGCGTTTACGTGCGTGGACGACGGGCAGATCAACCTGGCGCCCGACCAGGAGGCTTTAGACGCCGCGCGCGACGCCATGAACGGCTGGGACCCGTCCGGCGGGGCGCTGTTCTACTTCGAGCCCAACAAGGCGACCAGCAAGTGGATATGGTCGCGGCCGCAGATCGTGACAATCGGAAACCATATATTCTGCGAGTAGGGGGAGGGCAAGAAGATGTGGAATAGAAAATGGGTACGCATCACATTAATAAGCCTGGCCGGCGCGCTGATACTTGGGCTGTCTGCTTACAGCATCGTGCTGCACGACCAGAACATAAGCCTCAACAACCAAATCAGCGCGGTCTACCAGAGATCGTTCGAAGAGCTGATGACCGACATGAACAGCCTGCAGACAAAGCTCTACAAGCTGGAAGCGGCCACCGGGCTCAACCAGTATTCGATGCTGCTAACCGACGTGTGGCGCCAGACGGGCGATACCGCGGGCTCGCTCTCCGCACTGCCCGTGTCATATGCCGGCACGTCCACGCTCACGCAGTTCATCAACCGGACGGGCGACTTCTGCCGCTCGCTGCTGCGCAAGCTGTCGCTGGGGCAGAGCATCACTCAGGAGGAATACGACCAGATAAAGAAACTGGCGGCGTCTTGCGGCGAAATCATAAAAAACCTCCAGGAGGTGTACGACAAGGGCTATCCGCAAAACGGTTTCTCGGATGCCATATTCATACCCGAAAACGATGAGAAAGGCACGCTGGACTTTTCCAACCAGGAGTTCCCGCGGCTGCAATACGACGGGCCGTTCTCCGAAAGCACTGAAAACAAGCAGCCCGAAGGCCTGGGCAAAAACCAGGTAAGCCAGCAGCAGGCGGCGGAAATTGCAGCCAAGTTCCTGGGCGTGGACGCGGGAACGCTGGCCGCCGATGGGGAGTGCAACGGCCGCATCCCG
>JBMNOT010000181.1:0-4311 GCA_050943225.1 Christensenellales bacterium
GCCACGAAGTTTACCGAAGTGGGCTATGTGGGCCGCGACGTGGAGTCCATGGTGCGCGATTTGGTGGAGGCGTCCATCCGCATGGTGAAGACCTCCAGGCGCGAGTCGGTGATGGAGCAGGCGCAGCTCGCGGCGGAGGAGCGGCTGGCCGATGTACTGGAGCCGATGCCCAAAAAGCCGCAGCCCAACCCGTTTCAGATGTTGCTGGGCCAGGGGGAGAGCGCTGCCGCGGAGTCGCCGGAGGAACGGCAGCGCCGGATGACCAAGCGTGAGGAAACGCTGGCCATGCTGCGCGCCGGACGCCTGGACGACATGATCATCGAGATCGAGGTGGAGGACAACGCGGCGTTCGGCATCGAGATCGCCGGAATCGGCAGCGACATCAACCTGGGCGACATGTTCTCCGGAATTCTGCCCAAGAAAACCAAAAAGCGCCGCGTATCAGTGGCGGAAGCCAGGAAGATTTTCACGCAGGAGGAAGCCGATAAGCTGATCGACATGGACGAGGTGATCCAGACGGCGGTGGAGCGCGCCGAGCAGGACGGCATCATCTTCCTCGACGAGATCGACAAAATAGCGGGCAAGAACATGGGCGCGGGGCCGGATATCTCCCGCGAGGGCGTGCAGCGCGACATACTGCCCATCGTGGAAGGCAGCACCGTGATGACCAAGTACGGCCCAGTCAAGACGGACTACATGCTGTTCATCGCGGCGGGCGCGTTTCATGTGGCGAAAATTTCCGACCTCATCCCTGAGCTGCAGGGCCGCTTCCCCATCAAGGTGGAACTCAAGCCCCTGTCCGAGGAGGACCTGAAAAAGATTCTGACGCAGCCCAAGAACGCGCTGATCAAGCAGTATCAGGCGCTGCTGGAAGCGGACAACGTGCGGCTTAAGTTTACCGACGACGCGATAGAGGCCATCGCCAAATATGCCAAGATGGTGAACGAGACGACCGAGAACATCGGCGCGCGGCGGCTGCATACCGTGATTGAGACGCTGCTGGAGGATATTTCGTACAACGCGGGCTACGACCATCCGAAGATCGACGTTGTCATCGACGCGGCGTATGTGAAAGAGCACTTGCAGAGCCAGATCAAGGACCTGGATTTACAGAAGTATATACTGTAAAGAGCGCACCGAGGGGCAGCAACTTCCATACAAAAAGCTGTAATAAAAAGGAGCAGCTGTATTGAAAAATTTGGAACAAAATTCGATTTCCTATTGTCTTATTAGTATAACCTTGAAAGAGATGAGCCGTATGAAGCGGATATTGTTGCTTGCCCTGCTTTTACTGTTTGTATTCGTTGCGGGATGTACCTACAGCGCGGCAGCGCAGGAACGCGATATTGCGCCCGAGGCAACGGGGGAGCCGCCTGCAACGTCGGCTACTGCCACCGGTGAACCTTCAGCCGGCGCTGTTCCCGCCGGGTTTATCAAAAATGAAGCGGGGGCTACGGATGAAGAAGTGGCCGCCATATTTGCGGCTGAAAAAAGCACCCGCAATGTTGAATCTTTAGCCGAACAGGGAGTCCATCTATACATATACGCCAGGCAGGACTGGCATGATGGGGCGCTGCTGCTTGCGGGAGTGGCGCCTATGGGCGAGCTTCCTGCCGAGCTGTATTTCGTCAGCGGCGGGGAGGTGGTGACGCGCACAAGCGTTTCCGATATCTGGAGCCTCAACTATACCCATTATCAGGGCGAAACCATCGTGTTTGGGCCATCGTTCGCGTGGGATAACGGGCCGCTGGCCACTGACGAAGTACAGGCGGAATTCTGGAACGGGGAGACTGTTACCGTCCCGATGAAGTACATCCCCAACGGCGAAAGCGAAATCACGCGCGGGTATATCTGCGTCACGCCATCTCTCACATGGCTTAAATCACTAAAAATAGTTTCGGACGGTAAAACGTTGGCGGACGACGGCAGTGGCTGGTTTCTGACGGACCCCTCAAACCAGCCATGGTATGGCGAGCCAGAAAGCATCCGCAACCGCACGCGCTATGTGAGAATGCCGGACGTATGGCCCGACGAGAAAACGGATGTCGTTGATGACCTGGGCGGCATACCGACGGTGACGCTCGAAACGCCGGGAGAGGGAGCCGTGACCTGCCCGCTGGAATACTGGCCGGGCTGCACGGCCCATGAGGGCATATCGCCGGATATATGGCACAGCAACAACAGCCTGCCCACCCTTGTGGATGCCAAAGCAGGAAGCCGTATAGCTGCAGGGGTGATGGCCGAGCCAGATAGCTTTGACGCCAGCCAGAAAGTGTCCGACTTTTCCGTAAATGAGGTATACTGGGCGGATTTGTCCGTCAAAGATGATGAAAAATGTATCACTCAGGGAGAGTTGGTCTGCCCGACCAAGCAAGGGTTCTATATACTTGTCGTGGTGACGGACTATGGTTGCTTTATAAAAACACTTAGAATTGTTTGAAATTCGGTCAGAACTGTGATAAAAAGAATTGACAGATCAGAGATCTGGAACTGCAGAAGTAAAAGCTGCAAAAATTGCAGCAGGGGGCAGCGAGATGGCTGCTCCTTTTATTATTTTCAGCGGGCTATACGGATGATGAAATGTTAGAGTTTTGCGATTATGAGACGGTATATGCGAAATAAAAGCGTCTGCTGAAAATGGGCTAAATACGCGGCGCTTTGCCTTCGGAATAGCCTGCGGCGTGTTGCGCATAATAATGCTATCCTTAATTTTAATCGCGGGAGAGCATGATTATGAAAGCAATCGTAATGGCCGGCGGAGAGGGTACGCGTCTGCGTCCGCTCACGTGCGCCGTTCCCAAACCCATGGTAACACTGCTTGATAAGCCGATGCTCGCATACGTCGCCGAGCATCTTTTGCGCCATAGCATTTCGGAAATGGCGCTGACGCTGGGTTACTTGCCGTCCGTCATTACTGACTGGTTTGAGGAAAACAAGCCGCAGAACATGAACGTGGAGTTCTTCATCGAGGACGTGCCGCTGGGAACGGCGGGCAGCGTGAAAAATGCGGCATCGTTCATCGACGGTACATTCCTGATCGTGAGCGGCGACGCGCTGACGGATATCAACTTGACGGCGGCGGTGCAGGCTCACAAAGCAGGCGGTGCCAAGGCGACCATCGTGCTGAAGCGGCTGGGCAACCCGCTGGAATACGGCGTGGTGATCACCTCGGATGAGGGCGGCGTGGAGCGGTTTGTGGAGAAGCCGGGCTGGGAGGACGTATTTTCTGACACCGTGAACACCGGCATCTACGTGCTTGAACCCGAGGTGCTGGATTTGATCCCCGACCGGACGCAGTTCGACTTCGCGAAAAACGTGTTTCCGCTGATGATGAGTAAGGGGATGCCGATTTACGGCTGGGTGGCAGACGGCTACTGGTGCGATGTCGGCAACATCGAAAGCTATATCAAGGCGCATGAGGATATACTGAAGGGCGCTGTGAAAGTGGATATTGCGGGGCGCAATGCCAACGGGATATGGGTAGGCGAAGGTGCGAAGATCAGCAACTCGGCACTCATCCAGTCGCCCAGCTTTGTGGGAGCGGGCGCGGTGATCGGCGACGGCGCGAAGATCGGGCAATATGCCTGCGTGGGCGCAGGCTCGCGCGTGGGCGCGTACGCCAACCTCAAACGCTGCGTGCTGCATGCCAACGCGCGCGTGGGCCGACATGCCAAGCTGTCCGGCTGCGTGGTGGCGGCAGACAGCGCGGTGGGCGAGCGGTGCAGCGTGTACGAAGGCGCGGTGGTGGGCGAGCGCAGCTGCCTGTTTGGCGAGAGCCGCGTGGCTCCGCGCGTGCGCATCTGGCCGGAAAAGCAGATTTCCGCCGGCGCGGTGGTGGGCGAGAACATCGTGTGGGGCTATGGCGAGCGCACGGGGTTCATCGGGCGAGGCGGATTTGTGGGCGATATCGGCGTGGACTTAACGCCCCTCAGGCTGGCGAAGATATTCGGCGCGGTGGCGGAGTATATGTCGGGCAAGCGCGCGGCCCTGACCACCGACGGCTCGCCGCTGTGCTGCGCTGCGCTCAAGCAGGCATCGGGCATGCTGACGATGGGCGGCGTGGACGTGCTGGCGATGAAGCGCGTGCTGCGGCCGGTATGCGCGTCGCTCGCGCGGACGCTGGACGCAGGACTGTGCATAATGCTGCACGCCCATAAGCAGCGGCTCTATGTGGATCTGTTTGAGCCGGAGCTGTTTATGCTGTCCAAACAGGCGCGCCGCAAGATTGAGGCGAAATACTTCACGCAGGGCGAGCAGCTTGCCTGCCCGGAGACAGGGCAGGAGACATGGGTGGACCTGGCGGACCAGTTT
>JBMNOT010000182.1:0-4261 GCA_050943225.1 Christensenellales bacterium
CCCGGAAGTGCTGTGGGCTGTGGGCGCGGGCGTGTCGGAAAAGTCCAAAATAAAGCCGGGAAGCCGGATAATAAGAATAGAGGTTGGGGAGAAATCGGGCAATGCATCATGATATCGAACAGATATTGTATACGGAAGAACAGATAAAACAGCGCGTAAAGGAGCTGGCGGCTCAGATCTGCAAGGACCTCGGCGGCGAGGATGTGCTGACGGTGGGTGTGCTGCGCGGCGCGGTCATGTTTTACGCCGACCTGGTGCGCGAGATGGACATTCCGCTCAACATGAACTTTATGGCGGTGTCCAGCTACGGCAATTCGGCTACAACGTCGGGTGCGGTGCGCATCCAGTATGATCTGGAGGAGGACATCGCGGGCCGCAACGTGCTGGTGGTGGAGGATATTGTGGACACCGGGCTGACGCTGCAGTATCTCACCAAGACACTGCGCTCCCGCAACCCCAAGTCCATCAGGACGTGCTGCCTGTTTGACAAGCCGTCGCGCCGCATCGTGGATTTTAAGGCGGATTACGTGGGTTTTAAGGTGCCGGACGTTTTCATCGTGGGGTATGGGCTGGACTACGCGGAAAAATACCGCAACCTCAAGTACATCGGGGTCTTAAAACCCAGCGTTTACCAGAGCGAATAAATGTTTAAACATCGTTCATATATGTTTAATTGAAATGCCCAGGGTGTTATGATAGAATGTCAAAAAAGGTAAAACTTTTATCAGGCATTGTATTGTTGAGAAAGGTTGAGAAGGAGATGGTATTTTGAAAAAATCAGCACGTGGGCCGCTGATATATATAATTGGCATCGTTCTAGTGTTGTTGCTGATACAGTTATTAACACAGACGCCGCAGGCGGATACGCGCAGGCAGAAATATGACCAATTTCTGGAACATGTCAAGAATAAGCAGATAGAACAGGTGGAAGTGATCGGAAACGATCTTTTTGCGCTGAAGAAGAACACCCAGATTAATCCGGAAAGGTTTCCCGCTGAATACGATTATTACGTGTATATCCCCTCTGTGGATATGCTGACGGAGGATTTGAAGGCTATAACCGGGGCATCGGATTCCGCCGAGTACGGATTCGGATATACATATACCAAGGTGCCGGAGCCGTCTTTCCTGGAAACGCTGCTGCCGTATCTGATACCGCTGGCTCTGGTGATGCTGGTGTTTTATTTCATCATGCGCCAGCAGCAGGGCAACGGCAACAAGGCGCTGTCGTTCGGCAAGTCGCGCGCGCGCATGCAGGTGGGCGACAAGAACCGCAAGACGTTTGCCGATGTGGCGGGCGCGGACGAGGAAAAGGCGGAACTGGCCGAGATCGTCGAGTTCCTGAAAAACCCCAAGCGGTTTATCGAGCTGGGCGCGCGCATCCCTAAGGGCGTGCTGCTGGTGGGGCCTCCGGGCGGCGGCAAGACGCTGCTCGCCAAGGCGGTGGCCGGGGAGGCCGGCGTGCCGTTCTTCTCGATAAGCGGTTCGGACTTTGTGGAGATGTTCGTGGGCGTGGGCGCTGCCCGCGTGCGCGATATGTTTGGGAACGCCAAGAAGAACTCGCCGTGCATACTGTTCATCGACGAGATCGACGCGGTGGGACGCCAGAGGGGCAGCGGCCTGGGCGGCGGCCACGACGAGCGCGAGCAGACGCTGAACCAGCTGCTGGTGGAGATGGACGGCTTCCAGACCAACGAGGGCATCATCGTGCTGGCGGCGACCAACCGCAAGGATATACTGGATCCGGCGCTGCTGCGGCCCGGCCGGTTTGACAGACAGATTTATATCAACTATCCCGACGTGAAGGGCCGCGAGGAAATATTGCGGGTGCATGCCAAGGGCAAGCCGCTGGATGAATCGGTGGACCTGAGAGTATTGGCCCGGCGGACGCCCGGATTTATCGGCGCGGATCTGGAGAACGTGCTGAATGAGGCGGCGATACTGGCTGCGCGGCGCAAAAAGCAGAAGATCGGCATGCCGGAGATTGAAGAGGCCATTACCCGCGTAATCGCCGGACCGGAGAAGAAGTCTCGCGTGATCACCGAGAAGGATAAGCGGTGTACCGCGTATCATGAGGCGGGGCACGCGATCTGCGCGAAGGCGCAGCCCGAGAGCGACCCTGTGCACGAGGTGTCCATCATACCGCGCGGCGCGGCGGCGGGCTATACCCTGACGCTGCCTGAGGACGACAAACAGTTTGTGTTCAGGAGCAAGCTGCTGGCGGACCTCGCGATGATGCTGGGCGGCCGGGCAGCCGAGCTGCTGGTGCTGGGAGACGTGAGCACCGGCGCGACCAGCGACCTGCAGCGCGCCACCGAAATTGCGCGCAACATGGTCGTAAGGTACGGCATGAGCGACGAAATTGGGCCGCTGTTTCTGGGCAGCAACCAGGAGCTGTTTATAGGCAAGGAGATCGGGCACACCCGGACGTATTCCGAGGATCTGGCCTATAAGGTGGACCAGGAAGTGAAGAAACTGCTGGATGCCGCGTTTGCCAAGGCGACGGATATACTGAAGAAAAACATCGCACTGCTGCACAAGCTGACCGCGGTGCTGATGGAGCGCGAGAAGATAGACGGCGAGGAGTTTGAGAAGCTGTGGAACGGCGAAGACCTGCCGCCGCTGCACGATGACGGCGGTCCGGCGGGCGTGCCCGCACAGGCGCCGGCATAAGAACTGGATGAAGGACCGCCTTTCTACAGGCGGTCTTTTTATGCCCATGGGCTTAATGGAGCACAGAAAAAAGTATTGCGGACAGGGAAAGGCAGGTAGCGGTGCCCTTAGCTGATAAAGGATAAAAAAGCCAAAAGCCTCTGCGTTTTAGCAAAGGCTTTTTGGCAAAATATATTATTGGTGGTGGTGGTGCGAAAGTATGGCGGGTTTTCTCAACCCTTAAGGGCATTATACCGCAAAAAAGAGACTTTGTCAAACATTTGTAATAACTACGTAACGGATTTTTTTTAAACGTAAACAATACTTCATCTATATAAAGGCAAGCTGATAAAAAATACTGTTTTTGAAAAGTGAGATGTGGTAAAATGAATGTGAAATGTTTATCAATGTGACATCGCCCCGAATGCTGAAAGAGCTGATGGCACAGTTCGGGGTGGCACCGCTGAAGAAGCTGGGGCAGAATTTTTTGGTGGACGGCAACATTGCGGACAAGATCGCCATGGCAGCGGCGCCCGAGGGCGCGTGCGTGCTGGAGATCGGGCCTGGTTTCGGCGCGCTGACGTCGCGACTGCTGGCTCGCGGCGGCGAAGTGGCGGCCTATGAGATCGACGCCGGCCTGTGCCGGGCGTTGGGCGCGATATTCGAGGGCGAGCCGCGATTTCATCTGTTTCATCAGGATTTTTTGAAAGCGGATATCAATCAGGAGATCGGGGCGCTGTTCGGCGGCCGCGATATTTACGTATCCGCGAACCTGCCCTATTACATCACGTCGCCGTGCATTATGGCGCTGCTGACGGCCAGGCTCAATATCCGGCGCATCACCGTGATGGTGCAGCGCGAAGTGGCGGATCGTCTGTGTGCGGCGCCGGGCAGCAAGGACTACGGCGTGCTGACCGTTGCGGCGGGCTTTTTTTCTGCGCCACAGCGGCTTTTTAACGTATCGCCCTCCTGCTTTTATCCCAGGCCGGAGGTGGAGTCGGCAGTGGTGCAGATGGAGATTGGGCTGCATCCGGATGCGGATTTTGACGCGTACATGAATACGGTGAAGGCGTTGTTTGCGATGCGCCGCAAGACAGTAAAAAGCAATTTAAGGACGGTGGGCCTGGAGCCGCAGCAGGCTGAGGCTGTGCTGAAAGCGGCAGGCATTGACGAAAACGCAAGAGCTGAAACGCTGGACGTCAAAGATTTCATCGATCTCAGCCGCGAGATGAAAAAAATATATTAAAAAGTTCAATTCTATAGAGGAAAAAAGGTTTTTGTGTAGAATAATCTAATATGGGAGGAAGTACGGCTTAACGAATATGAAATTTTGAAAAATGCATCCGTCATCTGGATGCGCCGTCCGAACCGCGCCGGCCATGAAAAGGCAGTCTCTGATACCATAAAGCCGGCGGTGGGCTGAGGACGGCAATGGCTGTGAAGGGGCGCTGAGAACTGGCGCGGCTGCGTGACGGCAGCATGACTCGGGCAAAAAGGATTTTGCTTTTTGCATACGGATACACAGCACTTGAGCGGGCTTCCCCGCTTTTTGTGTGACCTGGGGAAGGTTTTAAGGCGTAAAATGTATCCGGATTGCCGGATTCACTTA
>JBMNOT010000183.1:0-4247 GCA_050943225.1 Christensenellales bacterium
TACCTTGATGAATACTGTTATCGGTTTAACCGCAGATACCTGGGTGGAGATATTTTCGTCAGATTACTTCTTGCAGTAACACGTTCTTCAACGTTGAGGTTTGCTGACTTAACTTTATAGCCTGATTCCAATATAATGAAATCGCCCGATGTGGCTTCTTTCTTTTGTGTCACATCCGCAGCCTTTGCTCACATCCGGCCCAACCATGTCCAAAATCTTAATCCGGGTTCAACACCGGAATTTAGAATTTTCATTAATACAAGAGGAAGGTATCTTAGTATGAATGATATAGCCAAAAAAAGAAATCCCGTGCTGCTGACCGCATTGATTGCGGGTGGGCTTGTGGTCGTCGCGGCCGCCGTCATACTGATCGTGCTGCTGACAGGCGCCAATCCTCTTACCGGCCCGTGGCACAGCGAAACGCTGAACCAGCTGCTCCGCTTCCACGACGATCAGACAGTGGTTATCCACACGCAAAACGGCGTTTCCGAAGGTTCGTATGTGTTCGACGCAAAAAACGGCACGGGCATGATCACAAAAGGCGGGCAGAGCCTTGCGTTCACGCTGTCCGGCGATACCCTGCTGCTGTATGACGGCGGCGCGGAAAGCGAATTCGTACGCGGCGATATGAAGATCGTGCCCGCCTTCGCCGAAGCCACGCCGTCCGCATCGCCAGCCGCGACACCGCCTGAATCACCGTCCGCAAGCCCGGCCGTAACCCCGACCGCAACGCCGACCGAGGCGCCACCCACAACGCCGCCTTCAACACCCAAGCCACCCGCCTCGCCCAGCCCGACGTCCACGATCACCCTGGCGCCACCGGCTGTTTCCGCCCCGACGCCCACGCCGTCCGGCGTCGTAGTCTCGCAGGTACCCCAGCCCAGCAGCGTTCCGTCGCTGGTCCTCGCCGTACCCGTTGTGGGCACCTGGAGCCGCACTGACAAACCCGGCGAAAAGCTGGAGTTCCGCGATGATGGTACGGTGAGGCACACCATTCCCCCGGTCACTTTCGGTGGCGAATACGAATACGACAAGACGGCGCGCGAAGGCACGCTGTACATAGCGGAAAGAGAGATAAAGTTCAAAGTCTCCGTCGACAAGAAGCTGACGCTGGAAGACGGAAAGGTATTCGAGCGCGAATAAAGCAGCGAAGGGCAGCTCTTTAGCTGCCTTTTCAGGCTCACAGCCTTTGCTGTTCGAAAGGAATGATTAATATGAAATGGTTTTGTTTAATCATCGTATTATTAGTGGTCTTAGCGCTGTGCCTGGCGGGATGCGCAGGCAGCGGCGCAAAAGTCCCGCAGATGCAGGAGATGCCGACGTCGGAAAGCGCAGCCGCCAGTGCGCCGCCCGCCAGCGCGCCAGACGCCAGCGAGGAAAGTACGTCGGTCAGCCAGGATAGTACGCCGGCAGGAACTATCATCGAACCGGAGCAGCTGATCTCTAGGCAGGAGGCGGAGCAGCTGCTGGGCGAAGCGGTCAGAGAAGGCGAAAAGAAAGAGCAGCCCGTTGTCGGGCAGAAGATATGTTTTTATGATGCACAAAACGAGGATTCGCGGAGTTTTCTTCAGATCAGCATCACCCAAACTGCATTTATGAAGAACAACAGCCAGACGCCGGAGAGCATATATGCAACAACGAAGGAAGCGCTGATTGAAACGGGCGGGCAAAGAAGCATCAATGGGGTCGGTGATGAGTATTTCTTTGGAACGCCGGGATTGCACATACTGAAGGATGGATACTACCTCTGTATCGCCGCCGACGGCCCGGACGACGACAAGGTTCATCAGGTGTTGGAGCAAGCCGGTGCTCTGGCCGTTGAGAATTTGGAAAAGGCGCTTGGCCGGTAGTGCCATCAGCATAGCGCCAGGCAGCTTTATAGTTAGTCTGCATTTATCTGTCTCGTTAGTACCAAATGCCGTAAGACGACAGCTTTACGGCATTCGGTTTTTATATTGTAGATATTAACAGGATTCCATAGTACAATTCATAATAAGTCAACTTAGCATCCGCAGCTTGCAGTCCTTGTTATACGACAGAAGCTACCACCCGCTTTTACGTAGCAAGTCAAAGAGCAGACAGCCATTATCTAAGGGGGACGAGAGAAATGCACACTGATAATGCTTTGGACCAGTTAGCCGACCTTATGGCGAAATTTATAGCGCTGGTAGGCAAACGCCTGCCGGACGACGTCACGGCGAAGCTCAGAGAGCTTAAAGACGAGGAAACCGTCCCGATGGCCAAAATGATCTATGAAGCCATGGAGAAAAACCAAAGCCTGGCGGAGGTACTGAACCGTCCTTCCTGCCAGGACACAGGCCTGATTCAGATGTTTGTCCGCGCGGGTACAAAGTTCCCGTATATAGATGAGCTTCAAAGCGTTCTTAAAGACGCGGTCACAATAGCGACCAGGAACGCCCCGCTGCGGCATAACACTGTGGAAACCTTTGACGAAATCAATACGGGAACCAATACCGGCACTGGATCCCCCTGGCTTTACTGGAGTATCATCCCTGACAGCGACAAGCTGGAGCTGGATGTCTATATGGCGGGCGGCGGCTGCTCGCTTCCGGGCCAGGGCAAAACGCTGATGCCGGGCGAAGGGTACGAGGGCGTCATCAAATTCGTGCTCGATATCATGACATCCTATGGCCTGAACGCATGCCCGCCTTTGCTGGTGGGCGTGGGTATCGGCACGTCCATAGACTCAGCGGCGTACATGTCCAAACGCGCTTTGATGCGGCTCGTCGGCAGCCGCAACCCCAATCCCAAAGCGGCGCAGCTGGAAAAAGACCTGGCCGACGCCATCGATTCCATCGGTTTGGGCCCGCAGGGGCTAAGAGGAAGCAAATCCGTGATGGGCGTCCACATTGAAAACTCGGCGCGCCATCCGTCGGTCATCTCCGTCGCGGTCAATGTCGGGTGCTGGTCACATCGCCGCGGCACGATTATCATCAACAGCGACTTAAGCTACGAGATGGTGACGCACAAGGGGGCTAGATTATGAAAAAGATATTGAAAACCCCGGTATCATCCGAGGACCTGAAAGATATAAAAATAGGCGACGTCATATATCTCGACGGGCACATCGTCACCTGCCGCGACGTCGCGCACCGCAGGCTGGTTGAGTACGGGCTTGAACTGCCTGTTAACCTAAAAGGCGGCGCCATTTTCCACGCCGGTCCTATCGTCAGAAAAATAGAGGGCACGGATAAATACGAAATGGTCTCCATCGGGCCCACCACTAGCATGCGCATGGAGAAATTCGAAAAGAAATTCATCGAAAAAACAGGCGTCAAGGTCATCGTCGGCAAAGGCGGTATGGGTAAAAACACGGAAAAAGGCTGCCGCGAATACAAAGCCATCCATTGCGTGTTCCCCGCCGGCTGCGCGGTCATCGCAGCCAATGCCGTTGAAGAGATAGAAGCTGTTTATTGGACGGATTTAGGAATGCCGGAGTCGCTGTGGGTCTGCCGGGTAAAGGAATTCGGCCCGCTGATCGTGTCCATCGATGCAGAGGGCAATAGCTTGTTCGAGCAGAACAAGATCATATTCAACGAACGCAAAGAGGCAGCTCTCAGCAAGCTTTACCCGAAAGTCAGGTTCATTAAATAGAATTGAAAAAGGAACGAGGGTGCTGTAAAGCACCCCGCCCTTTTTACCGCTCATCGTTTAGTCTTCTGCGCCTGATAGATTTCTGCCAGCGCCTGCTTATATTCTCGCGGCCCTGTTCATCTCCCAAAAAACAACCAGAAGGGGGCGGCCTCTTCCCAAACCGCCCCGCCTCATTTGCTTAGAAGTACACGCGCTCTTTGAGCTCGGGGCACACGAACACCTTCACCAGGTTCTTCTTCTCCCGTATCTCCTTGAGCGCCGTCTCCAGCTCGGCCAGCGGCACCGCCATCGAGAACATCGGCCTCGGGTCAATGATGCCGTACTTGAGCAGCGTTATCGCTTCGCCCCAGTTGTTGCCAATGCCCGCGCACGATCCGCTCACCTTCTTCTCGCCCAGCACAAACTCGTACGGCTCCAGCGCAGCCGTCTCGCCTTGCGCGGCAATGCCAAACGCTTCAATCTTGCCGCCCCGGCGCAGCATCTTGAACGCCTGCTCGTAGGTCTGCGTCGTGCCCACCGCTTCAATCACGTAGTCCACGCCGACGCCGCCGGTAATGCGCTTAACTTCCGCCACCACGTCGTCCACTTCGTTGATGTTGATGGTAATATCCGCGCCCAGCTTCTTCGCGGTC